>DASZYK010000155.1:0-12273 GCA_035545455.1 Steroidobacteraceae bacterium | reverse complement strand
GCTTGAGCTCCCGCGGCGGCAGGGCCGCGAGCGCGCGCCCCATCCACGTCACCCGGCCCTCGCCCGCGCGGATGAGCTGCAGCGCCGCGCGCACCAGGGTCGATTTTCCCGAGCCGGACTCCCCTACGACGCCCAGCGCCTCGCCCGCGTGCAGCTCCAGACTGACATCGCGCAGTGCGCGGAAACCGCGGCCTGCGCCGCCCCATGCGCCTCGCCCCGGATAGCTGACCGCGAGCGAGGAGATGCCCAGCGCCACTTCCGCCGCGACAGCGGATTGCGGTGCCGCCGCCGCATCCAGAGTGAGGACGCGGCTGAGGAGCGCTTTCGTGTACTCCTCGCGGGGCGCCCCGAGCACGGCGGCCACCGTGTCCGACTCCACGATGCGTCCGGCCTGCATGACCGCGACCCGGTCCGCGAGGCCCGCCACGGCGCCGAAGTCGTGCGTGATCAACACCATCGCCATGCCGCTCTCGCGCTTCAATTCCGCGAGCAGCGCGAGAATCTGCGCCTGGATGGTGACATCGAGCGCCGTCGTGGGCTCGTCGGCGATCAGCAGCTCCGGTCCGCACGCCAGCGCGATCGCGATCATCACTCTCTGGCGCATCCCGCCGGAGAGCTCGTGCGGATATTGCCGCATGCGGCGCGCGGCCTCCGGCACGTGGACCCGATCGAGAAGCGCGAGCGCCTTTCGCCGCGCGTCGCGCCAGCTCGAGCCGCAGTGGGCGACGATGGGCTCCGCGATCTGCTCGCCGACGCGCAGGTGCGGCGTGAGCGAGGTCATCGGGTCCTGGAATACGAGGCCGATCCGCGCGCCGCGGATGCGGTCGAGCTCCCTCTCCGCGCGGCCGATGAGCGGCTCGCGGCCGAGCCATGCGCTGCCCGTGACACGGGCGGTCGCGGGCAAGAGGCCGAGCGCGGCAAGGAAGAGCTGACTCTTGCCGGCGCCCGACTCGCCGACGACTCCGAGGCACTCGCCGGGGCGCAAGTCGAGCGATGCGCTGCGGACCGCGGCGATCTCGCCACCCTCCGGCGCGACGAAGCTGACGCTGAGGTCCGCGATGCGCAGCACTGCGCCGCTGTCATCCTCAGTGCGCGGCGGGATCGAGGGCATCGCGCAGGCCGTCGCCTAGGAGGTTGAAACAGAGAAGGAGTGCGATGAGAAGCCCCGTCGGCACGAGCAGCATCCACGGCGCCGTGAGCATCTGCCGGGCGCCATCGTTGATGAGACTTCCCAGGCTCGCGCGCGGCTCCTGCACTCCCAGCCCGAGGAAGCTGAGGAAGCTCTCGTACGTGATCAGCTCCGGAATGGTGAGCGTTACGTAAACGGCGACCGTCCCGGCGAGGTTCGGCACGATGTGGCGCAGCAGAATCGCCGGCGTGCCGAGCCCGGCCGCCCGCGCCGCCTCGATGAACTCACGCCGCTTCAGCGACAGCGTCTGGCCGCGCACGACGCGCGCCATCGTGAGCCAGCCCACGGCGCCGATTGCGACGAGCAACAGCATGATGCTGTCGCGCCCGAACACGGTTGCGAGAATGATCACGACGAAGAGGTACGGTAACGCGTACAGCACGTCCACCGCCCGCATCATCCAGGAGTCGGTCCGGCCGCCGGCATAACCGGCAACGGCGCCCCACGTCACACCGATCCCGACGCTCACCGCGCTCGCGAGCACCCCGATGAGGAGCGACAAGCGCAGCCCGTGGAGCGTCCGGACGTAAAGATCGCGCCCCAGCGGATCGGTGCCGAGCCAATGGGAGGCGGTGAGCCCCGGCGGCACGGCGAGATTGCGCCAGTCGAGGGAATCGTACGAGTAGGGGCTCAGCCAGGGCCCGAAAATCGCGAGCAGCGCCAGCGCCGCGATCACCACCGCCGCGGCGAGCGCCGCCCGGCTCTCCCGCAGCCGCCGCACGCCGGACCGCGCCCCGGGCGGACGGAGGCCGAGCGTCGGCGCCGGCTCACTCATGCCGCACCCGCGGATCGAGCCAGCCGTAGACGAGGTCGGCGGCGAGATTGAGGAGCAGCGTCAGGGCGCCGTAGAGAATGATCATGCCCATGACGAGCGTGTAGTCGCGATCGAGCGCCCCCTGCACCAGGTACCGCCCGGTACCGGGCAGCGCAAACACGGTCTCCACGACCAGCGATCCCGTGAAGACATACGTCGCCGCGGGGCCGAGATAACTCACCACCGGCAGCAAAGCCGGCCGCAACGCATGCCGCAGCAGCACGCGCCAGGGGCCGAGGCCCCTCGCCCGCGCCGTGCGCACGTAGCTCGCGCTCAGCGTCTCCAGGAGACTGCCGCGCATCATGCGGGCGATCGCCGCGCACACCGGCAAGGCGAGCGTGACGGCGGGCAGCACGAGATACAGGGGATCGCCCCGCTGCCAGCCGGCCACGGGCAGCCAGCGCAGCGCCAGGCCGAAGACGAGCGCGAGCAGCGGTCCGGTGACGAAGGTCGGCAGCGCAATGGCGAGCGTGGCGAGCCCGGTGACGATGTAATCGACGGCGCCGCCGCGCCGCAGCGCCGCCCAGATGCCGAGCGGCACTCCGGCGAGGGTCGCGAGCAGGAGCGCGGCAAAGCCTGTCGTCGCGCTGACAGGCAACCCCTGCGCGATCAGGCCGGCGACGCTCTCGTCGCGGAGCTTGTACGAAACACCGAGATTCCCGTGGGCCAGGGCGTCGAGATAACGCAGGTACTGCACGCCGAGCGGCCGGTCGATGCCGTAGAGATGGTCGAGATTCGCGCGCACCTGCGGCGTCAGGGCGCGCTCCTCGTCGAAGGGGCCGCCGGGGGCCAGGCGGATGACGAAGAAGGACAGCGTGACGAGAATCAGCAAAACGGGGACGCTTCCGGCAATGCGGCGAGCCGCGTACCCAAGCATCTTTGGTGCAAACCCCGTTGAACTCTGCGCACAGTGCCCGTGAACAATTCTAGCGCGAACGTCTGCTATAGTGCCCGCCATATAGTGTCAACGCGAGCCCGGTTCGGCGTATGAAACGCATCCTGGTCGGCATCAAGCGAGTGGTGGACTACAACGTGCGCATCCGGGTGAAGCCCGATGCCAGCGGCGTGGTGACCGAGGGGGTGAAAATGAGCGTCAACCCCTTCGACGAGATCGCGCTCGAGGAGGCGCTGCGGATCAGGGAGCGCGGTGCGGCCGAGGAAGTGGTCGTGGCGAGCATCGGGCCCGCGGACTGCCAGCAGCAGCTGCGCACGTGCCTTGCGATGGGGGCGGATCGCGCCTTGCACGTGCAGGCCGACGGTGTCGTCGAGCCGCTCGTCGCCGCGCGAGCCCTGCTCGAGCTCGTCAGGCGCGAGCAGCCCTTTCTGGTCATTCTCGGCAAGCAGGCGATCGACGACGACAACAGCCAGACCGGCCAGATGCTGGCGGCGCTCTGGGAGCGGCCGCAGGCGACCTTCGCCTCCAAGGTGGAGCTCGAGGGCGGGAAGGCGCGCGTGACACGCGAGGTCGATGCCGGCCTCGAGACGCTCGAGATCGACCTGCCCGCGGTGATCACGACGGATCTGCGCCTGAACGAGCCCCGCTACGTGAAGCTGCCGGACATCATGAAGGCCAAGAAAAAGCCGCTCGATACGCTGACCCTGGCCGGGCTCGGTGTCGAGCAGCGCCAGCGCCTGAAGCTCACGCGCTTCGAGCCGCCGCCGCAACGGCAGAAGGGCGTCAAGGTGAAGGACGCCGCGGAGCTGGTCGCCACGCTGAAGAGCAAGGGCGTGCTGTAGCGTGAGATTCGTACCACATTCGAGGAAGCGAGCCAGGGCCGTTCTCCGGCTCGCGGGACCCACTGAGTCACTGGGAGACCGGTAAAAGCGCCGCCAGGCGACTTTCGCCCAATCAATCATGAGCAATCGCATTCTGATCGTCGCCGAGCACGACGGCGCGCGCCTCAATCCCAGCACGGCCAAATGCGTCACGTGCGCCGCTGCGATTCCCGATGCGCAGATCACCGTCGCGGTATGCGCAGCCGACGCCAATGCGGTCGCCCCTCAGGCGGCGGCACTCGCGGGTGTCACGAAAGTGCTCGCTCTGGAGCATCCCGCGAACGCCCACCTCCTGGCCGCGGTGCTCGCGCCGCAGATTGCCGCGCTCGCGGGCCCGTTCAGTCACGTGCTGGGTCCCTCCACCACTTTCGGCAAGGATCTCATGCCCCGCGTGGCGGCCCTGCTCGATACCGCCCAGATCAGCGACATCATGGCGGTGGAGAGCGCAACGCGCTTCCGCCGGCCGATCTACGCGGCCAACGCGATCGTCACCGTGGAGACCGAGCCCGGTGCCAGAATCGTCGGCACGGTGCGCATGGCGTCGTTCCAGCCCGCCGGGACCGGCGGAACGGCCCCGGTCGAGAAGAGCGCCGTGAGCGTGGAGATCCCCTCGCACACCCGCTTCGTGTCGGTCTCCGCGGCCAAGAGCGACCGGCCGGACCTGCAGACCGCCGCGCGCGTGGTCTCGGGCGGGCGCGCGCTCGGCAGCGCCGAAGCGTTCCAGACGCTCTACAAGCTCGCCGACAAGCTGGGGGCCGCGGTAGGCGCCTCGCGCGCCGCGGTCGATGCGGGCTACGCGCCCAACGAGCTGCAGGTGGGCCAGACCGGCAAGATCATCGCCCCGGAGCTCTATATCGCGCTCGGGATCTCAGGCGCGATCCAGCACCTGACGGGCATCAAGGATGCCCGCACCATCGTCGCGATCAACAAGGATCCGGAAGCCCCGATCTTCGAGGTCGCCGACGTGGGTCTCGTCGGCGACCTCTTTCAGATCGTTCCGGAGATCGAGAAGCTGCTCTAACCGGTCAAAGCTGACCGAGTACGTGTTCCGCGGCCGAGACCTTGAACTGTCCCGGCTCCTCGACGTTCACGCTCTTCAGCACGCCGTCGTCGACGACCAGCGCGAAGCGCTGGCCACGCGTGCCCATCCCGAACTTGCGCGCATCCAGCTCCAGGCCGAGTGCCTTCGCGTACTCGCCGTTGCCGTCCGCCAGCATCATCACCTTGTCGCCGACGCTCGATGCCTTGCCCCAGGCGTTCATGACGAAGACGTCGTTGACGGCCATGCAGGCGATGGTGTCGACGCCCTTCGCGCGGATCTGATCCGCGAGCTGCACGAAGCCGGGCAGATGCTTCGCGTCGCACGTGGGCGTGAAGGCGCCCGGCACCGAGAAAAGCACGACCTTCTTGCCCTTGAAGAGATCGTCGCTCGAGATATCCTTCGGTCCGTCTTTGGTCATCATCTTGAGCGTGCCCGAAGGCATGCGGTCGCCAACCTTGATCGCCATGGATATCTCCTCAAATATCGCTGATGCGGGCAGCAGACTCGGCGCGGCGCGCGCTCAGGCGGACTGACGCGCGCGCAGGCTCCACAGGGTCGCCAGCCGCTCGAGCGTCGGATCGCCCTTCACGGACTTGAAGGCCTTGAGCGCCGCGCTCTTGTCACCCGCCTTCAGCTGGGCGATGCCGAGCAGCAGCTCCGCCTCGGACGGATTCTTGAGCCCACCCTTGGAGATGCCTTGCGTCAGAGCCTTGACGGCCTTGTCGTACTGCTGATAGCCGTAATACGCAAGTCCGAGTCCCACGTCCTGCTGGCCATTGCTGGCCGCAGCCGCCTCCTGCGCGCTCTTGCTCAGAGTCGCCTGATCCCGGGCCGAGGCCTTCTTGGCGTCTTTGAGCAGGCGCTCCGCCTTACCCTTGGTGCGCGCGTCGGGGAAGATGTTCGCCTGCATTCCCTTCTCGATCACCTGCTCCGCCTCACCCGGGGAGCCGGCCTCGATCGCGAGCTGCGCGAAGTCGGTGAAGTCCTCCGGACGCTTGAGGACGTCGACCTCCGAAGCGAGGCGGTAGGTCTGCAGGAGATTGCGGTCGCTCTTGACCGTCTTGAACATGGAGTAGAGGAGCTGCTGCCAGTACTCCGGCTTCGGATGGTAGACGACGAGCTTCTGCAGCGCGTTGTCCGTGCAGCCCTCATCCTTCATCTTCAGGCACGCGCTGAGGAGCAGCTGCAGCGACGTATTGTCCGGCGCCGTGCCCTTCTTCTCGTCGGCGGCGATCTGCGAGGACTCGAAGCGCTGCACGCCCTTCCAGTCGCCCTTCAGGTAGTAGGCCTGACCGACGAGCGTCGGCATCTGCGCGTCCGCGTAGCCCTTGTCGATCGCCTGCTGGCCGAACTGGATCGCCTTGTCGTAGTTCTTGATCTGGTAGTTGAGCTGCGCCAGCGCCACCGTGCGCTGCGGGATCTGGTCGGGAGCCAGGAAGCCGTCCGTCAGGCCCGGCTCGAGCGCCTTGGCGGCCTGCGTGTACTGCTTGGTCCGCACGTAGGCGTAGCCTTCCATCTCGTCGATGAGATGCTGCTCGTAGGGCGACTTCTTCGGCAACGCATCGGCTGCCTGCAGCTTCTCGAGCGCGCCCTTGTAATCGCTCTTCTGCAAGTCTTCCTGCGCCGCCTTGAGCGGCTTGCCGACCTCGCGGCTGACGGTGTGCGCGGGCTCCTTGGCCAGCGCCGGCGTGACGCCGGCCACCGCACCGCACGCCACCGCGGCGCCGAGAGCGATCGCCGCAACCACGTTACCTTTGACCTTCATGACATCGTCTCGCATGGGGTGATTCACTGATCTCGAGCCGCTATTCGGCGAATTCCGAGGTATTGACGAATCCGATCTTGGTCATGCGGTTGCGCTGGGCCGCCGCGAGGACCTTCGCCACGACGTCGTACTTGGCCATGCCGTCCGGGTTCAGGTGGATCTCCGGCTGCGGATCCTTCTGCGACTCGGTGGCGAAATAGCCGTCGAGCTGCTGCATGGTCACCGGCGTGCCGTTCCAGACGACCGTGCCGTCGAAGTCGATCTCGAGGTCGATCACCTCGGGCTGCACGTTCTGCGGCGGCGGCTGGTTCTGCTGCGGCAGATCGAGCTTCACCGCGTGCGTCATGATCGGCAGCGTGATGATGAGCGTCACAAGCAGCACCAGCAGGACGTCGATGAGCGGCGTCGTGTTGATGTCGCACATGGGGCCCGAGCTCGAGCCCCCGACATTCATGGCCATTCTTCAGAACTCCTCAATGCACTCCGAGCGCGCTGCGGTCGGGCTCGGTAATGAAGGCCACCTTGACCATTCCGCCGCGCTGCAGCTCGTAGAGGACGTGGCCGATGGACTTATAGCTCGCGTTCAGGTCCCCGCGGATGTGGATCTCCGGCTGCGGAACCTTCACGGCCTCCTGCTCGATCATCGTCAGCAGCTGGCTGCTGTCCGGGATCATCTTGTCGTTCCAATAGACGTTGCCCGACGCATCCACCGCGATGGTGATGTCCTGAGGCTTGGTCTGCGTCGGAATGTTGTTGGCATTCGGCAGCTTGACCGGCACCGTCTTGGTGATCACGGGGATCGTGATGAGAAATATGATGAGCAGCACCAGCATGACGTCCACGAGCGGCGTCGTGTTGATCGTTGCCATCACGCCCGGCTCTTCTTCCGAGCCTTGAACATTCATCGCCATACTCAAAAGCTCCTCACGCGCCGCTGCCGCCGCGCGCAGGTGTCACGCCCCGGGCCCGCTCCGCGCCGGGCGCGGAGCGGGCCTCGCGGCACTCTCGTGATTTCGATTCGTCGCTCACTTGCGGACGGCGGCGGCGGGAGCAGCCGCCGGGCGGGCGCCACCGACCTCGGCACCGGTGGTGACACGGGCGCCGCTGACGAGATACGCGTGCAGGTCGCCCGCGAAGTTGCGCAGCGCATCCTGCAGGATCTTGTTGCGGCCGAGCAGCCAGTTGTAGCCCCACACCGCGGGCACCGCGACGAAGAGGCCGAGCGCGGTCATGATGAGCGCGCCGCCGACCGGGCCCGCGACCTTGTCGATGCTCGCCTGGCCGGCGAGGCCGATCGCGATGAGGGCGTTCATGACGCCCCAGACCGTGCCGAAGAGGCCGACGAAGGGAGCCGACGAGCCCACGGTCGCCAGGAAGCCCAGACCCTTGCTCATGTTGCTGTTGACCTGGTCGACCGAGCGCTGCAGCGACATGGTGACCCACTCGTGCATGTCGATGCGGTCGGTGAGGCGGCCCTCATGGTGAGATACCGCGCGCAGCCCGTCCTCGGCGACCGTGCGGAAGTTGTCGCCCTTCTTCAGGCGCTCCACGCCATCCTTCACGGAGGGCGCGGACCAGAACTGCTTCTCGGCGGCGCGCGCGGACTGCTTCAGCCGGCGCTGGTCCCACAGCTTCGTCAGGATGATGTACCAGGACATCAATGACATGATTAGCAGCAGGGCGACGACGCCTTGAGCGACGATATCACCCGAGTTCAGGATACCGGCCAGGCCGTACGGGTTGTTGACGGTTGTGACAGCTTGATTACCCATAATTTCCTCGAATCACGAAAGGGCCGCGCTGGATATTGCGGCTTCGAAAGGCACGGACATAAGTGAGAGACAGCGGGGTTAGAAAGAGTCGGTGAGCTGGAACTTGATCGGCAGCGCCGTGCACACCGTCACCGCCTGGCCATTGCGGGTCTCCGGCTCGAAATGTCCGGAGGTGGCTTTGGCATAGCGGATGGCGGCATTGTCGAGACGCGAGCTGCCGGAGCTCCTCTGGATCGAGGGCTCCCCGACCACGCGCCCGCCGGCGCCGATACAGAGCTTCACGAGCGCGGTGCCCTGCTCGCCGAGGCGGCGGGACGCGTCAGGATAGTAATCGTCGGTCGGAGGGAAGCCCCGCGAAATCGCCCGCAGCGGCGTCACGTGGACCGGGGCCGGCGGCGGAGCCGCCTTCACCACCTGCTTCTGCACCGTGATGGCGTGGGTCTGCGCGGCCTGCGGGATATTGATGTTCACCACCGGAGGCGGGACCTCCACCTGCTGGCGCTGCAATTGCGGCGGCGGCGGCGGCGGCGGCTTCAGCTGCGTCTTGGTCTGCTGGACGATGGTTGTCTTGATGGGCGGCGCGACCATCTCGATGGCCCGGCTGGCCAGTCCCGTCGCCAGCACCCATGCCAGGAAGATGTGCAGGGCGATAATGGCGAAGAGGACGATCGTGCGTCGTGTGAGGAGCTGGGTGTCTTGTACGTAAGCGCTCATGAGTAACTGGTGAGGCGTCGCTGTTGCAAGTCCGCAATTGCCGGATCGAAACGTAAGCGGTGCAAAGTAACCGTCTTTCTATCTGCCCGCAAGCCGTCCCGTCCGGACCCGACCTTGCCGGCGGTGCGGTCCGCCGGGTCGTTCGTACCTGGTATGAGCGCGTTCGCCCTTCCCCGGGCTGACGCGCGCGTGTGCTCGATCCCCCTTGAGTAATTCAGTGTCGCGGCCTGGAGGGCACGGAGCCGTGGGCGCGCGCCGCCTGCATCGGTGGATGCGAGGCGAACTCTAACCGCTGCTCCGCGCACTGACAACTGCATGACGCTTCCAGGCTTAACGGCGCCTGATCTTGCGCGTTCCGGCTCGGCCCGCCGCAGGGCCCCGTCCGGTCACCGCACCGGTGGAGGCGCTGCCGACGAGGCTCGCGTACTTGGCCAGGACGCCCGTCGTGGCGAACGGCTTGCGAGGCTTCCATGCGGCCCGCCGCCGGCGCAGCTCGGCGGCCGAAAGCTCCGCCCGGATCTCCCGGCGCACCGCGTCGATCGTGATGCGGTCCCCGTTGCGCAGCAGCCCGATGGGCCCACCCACCGCCGCCTCCGGCGCAATGTGCCCGACCACGAACCCGTGGCTGCCCCCGGAAAACCGGCCGTCGGTGATCAGCGCGACCTTGTCGGCGAGGCCGCGCCCGACGATGGCACCCGTTGGACTCAGCATCTCCCGCATGCCCGGACCGCCGACCGGACCCTCGTTGCGGATGACGACCACATCGCCCGCACGCACGCGCCCGGAAAGAATGGCCGCGGTCGCCTGCTCCTCGCCGTCGAACACCCGGGCGGTGCCGCTGAAGGCCTCGCCCTCCTTGCCGGAGATCTTGGCGACCGCCCCTTCGGGAGCCACATTCCCGTACAGCACGACGAGGTGGCTCTCCTTCCTGAGCGGCTGCGACAGCGGCCGCACGATGTCCTGGCCAGCAACATACGTGCCTGAATCGGCAAGGTTTTCTGCCATGGTCCGGCCGGTCACCGTCAGACACTCGCCGTGCAGCAGCCCGCCATCGAGCAGCATTTTCATCAGGGGCTGAATGCCCCCGATCGCCACCAGCTCGGACATCAGGTAGCGCCCGCTCGGCTTCAGGTCCGCGAGCACGGGGACTCTCCTGCCTATTCGAGTGAAATCATCGAGCTGAAGTTTCACTCCCGCATCGTGAGCGATCGCGAGCAGATGCAGCACGGCGTTGGTCGATCCTCCGAGGGCGATCACCACGGTGATGGCGTTCTCGAAGGCCTTGCGAGTCATGATGTCGCGCGGCCGGATGCCCTGCTTGACCAGCGCCACGACCGCCTCGCCCGCGCGGCGGCAGTCGGCGCGCTTCTCGCCGCTGACCGCCTCCTGGGCGGAGCTGCCGGGCAGCGACAGGCCGAGCGCCTCGATCGCCGAGGCCATGGTGTTGGCGGTGTACATGCCGCCGCAGCTCCCCGGGCCCGGGATGGCCGTTCGCTCGACCTCCGCGAGCTGCTCGTCGCTGATCCTGCCGGCGGCGCGGGCGCCCACGGCCTCGAACACCGCCACGATGTCGCGCCGGGCCGCCCCGGGGCGGATGGTGCCGCCGTAGACGAATACGGCCGGGCGGTTCAGCCGCGCCATCGCCATCGCGCAACCGGGCATGTTCTTGTCGCAGCCGCCGATGGCCACGAACCCGTCGAAGCCCTCGGCGCCGATCACCGTCTCGATGGAATCCGCGATCACTTCCCGCGAGACCAGCGAGAAGCGCATGCCGGGAGAGCCCATGGCGATGCCGTCGGAGACGGTGATGGTGTTGAAGAGGACGCCCTTGCCTCCGGCCGCATCGGCGCCGGCCACCGCCTCGCCGGCAAGCTCGCCGATGTGCATGTTGCAGGGTGTCACGTTCGCCCAGGTCGAGGCGATGCCGATCTGCGGCTTGGCGAAATCCTCGTCCTTGAAACCGACCGCGCGCAGCATGGAGCGCGAGGGCGTCTGCTTGATGCCATCGACCACCAGCCGCGAATACGCGCGCGGATCTACCTTGCGGGATTTCGCCATTGGCCTCAGCGACCGTTACCAGAGTGCGAGCCGCCTAGCTTAGCACTGGTAGCGCGAGCGAATCAGCTGAAAGAGGCTGCGCACGCACTGCGCCTCGGCACCCACCGGGCGGCCGGGCCGCTCCTTGCCGTTCCAGGCATAGATATCGAGATGCAGCCAGTTCGGCGTCTGGGTGACGAACCGCTTCAGGAACAGCGCGGCGATGATGGAGCCCGCGAACGGCGTCGCCGCAACGTTGCCGAGATCGGCGACCTTGCTCGCGAGCTCCTCGTCGTAGCCCGGCCAGAGGGGCAGTGGCCATACCGGGTCGCCCTCCTCTTCTCCATGCCTGCGCAGATCCTCGAGCAGCTGCGTGCTCGGGGAGTATGCGGCCGGCAGCTCGGGACCGAGCGCCGTGCGCGCGGCTCCCGTGAGCGTTGCGAGATCGATGAGCAGGTCCGGCCGCTCGGTGTCGGCCTCGGCGAGCGCGTCGGCGAGGACCAGGCGTCCCTCGGCGTCGGTATTTCCCACCTCCACGGTGAGCCCTTTGCGCGACCGCAGGATGTCACCCGGCCGATAAGCGGCTCCGCCGACGCTGTTCTCGACGGCCGGGATCAGCACGCGAAGCTGCACTCGGACTTGCAGGCGCATGAGGAGGTCGGCGAGCCCCAGAGCGCACGCCGCGCCGCCCATATCCTTCTTCATGAGGAGCATGCCCGCCGAGGGCTTGAGGTCGAGACCGCCGGTGTCGAAGCACACGCCCTTGCCGACGACGGTGACGCGGGGTGCGTCTCGATCGCCCCACCGCAGATCGATCAGCCGCGGCTCGCGAGGGCTCGCGGCGCCGACGGCGCGCAACATCGGATAGCCCGCCAGCTCGCCGCGCGTCAGCACCTGACAGCGCGCGCCGTGACCCCGGGCGAGGTCCAGGGATGCCTCGGCAAGCTCTTCCGGCCCCATGTCATTGGCGGGCGTGTTGATGAGGTCCCGCGCGAGCGCGGTGGCGCGCGCCGCGGCATCCGCATAGCCGAGGTCGGCTCCGGGCGGGGGCACGAGCGCCGCCCGCGGCGGCTGGGGGCCGTCGAGCCGGTACCGGCTCATCCGATAGGCGCCGATGAGCCACCCGAGGAGGAAGCGGGTCGCCGAGCGAGGGGGCAATGAAGT
>DASZYK010000154.1:0-3241 GCA_035545455.1 Steroidobacteraceae bacterium | reverse complement strand
TGGCGTATTCGTCTACCAGGAGCAGGTGATGCAGATCGCGCAGCGCCTCGCCGGGTACACTCTCGGCGGCGCCGACCTGTTGCGCCGCGCGATGGGCAAGAAGAAGCCCGAGGAGATGGCCAAGCAGCGCGGGGTCTTCGTCGCGGGCGCAGCCGCGCGCGGCATCGAGGAGAGAGTCGCCAATGCGATCTTCGACCAGATGGAGAAGTTCGCGGGCTATGGCTTCAACAAGAGCCATGCCGCGGCCTACGCGCTGCTCTCCTATCAGACCGCGTACCTCAAGGCGCACTTTCCCGCGGCATTCATGGCCGCCATGCTGTCCGCCGACATGGATCACACCGACAAGGTCGTGACGCTGATCCACGAGTGCGACGCCATGAAGCTCAAGGTGCGCCGGCCTGATGTCAACACGTCACTCTATGAGTTCACCGTCGAGGGCGACCGTGCCATTCTCTACGGCCTCGGGGCGGTGCGCGGCGTGGGGCAGGGGGCGGTGGAGGCGCTGATCGCGGAGCGCGAGGCCCGCGGACCCTTCGCGAGCCTGGAGGATCTCTGCCGGCGGATCGACCTGCAGAAGATCAATCGGCGCGTGCTGGAGGCGCTGCTGCGCTCCGGCAGCCTCGATGCGCTCGGGCCCAATCGCGCGACGCTCATGCAGCGCCTGCCTGCGGCGATGCAGCTCGGTGATCAGAACTCCAAGGCCCATGAGGCGGGCCAGAACGACCTGTTCGGACTCGGCCCCGCGCCGGCCGCCGCAGCCGCGTCGGGCCAGCCGGCTGACGGGCGGCCGGACGATGCGTCACCGGTGGTTCCCGAGTGGCCCGAGGCCGTACGCCTCGCCGGCGAGCGCGAGACGCTCGGGCTCTATCTGACGGGCCATCCCGCCAAGCCCTTCGCCGCGCTGCTCGCCCGTGTCGCCTCGCACTGGATCGGCGACCTGGTGAGCGAGCGGCCTTCGCCAGGCGCCGAGCCGGTGCGTTTCGGTGGCGGCAAGCTGGTGACCGTCGGGGGCCTGGTCGATGAGATCAAGAAGCGCGGGCCGCGCTTCATTCTGACGCTGGACGACACCACCGGCCGGCTCGAGGTATCGCTCTTCGAGGATGCCTACCAGAAGTACCGGGACGTCGCCACGAAGGACGCACTGGTGCTCGTCGAGGGTATGCTGCGCTTCGACGATTTCAGCGACGGCTGGCGGCTCACGGCGCGCTCGATCACCGATCTGCGCAAGTTGAGCGAGCAGCAGGCGAGCAGCATCCTCCTCAACTGGCCTGAGGACCGGCGCGACACGCCGGCCCTTCAGGCGCGGCTCGCCGAGCTGCTTGCCGCCCATCGGCCCGGCCCCTGCACGGTCAGGATCAATTATTCCGGCTGCGCCGCGCGGGGCGAGCTCAAGCTGGGGCCGGAGTGGTCCGTGCGCGCCACGAGCGACCTGCGGGAGGGTCTCGAAGGACTGCTCGGTCGCGGCTCCGTGGAAGTCAAGTACGCGGCGCCGGGCGCGGCCCCCGGCCCCACTCTGTCGGCCGATGGCCATTGAAACGGGGCGCGTGGCGCGAGACTGCCCGCGCCGGCCGAGCTTGCGCCCGGGGCGGAGGCCCCTTAACCTCGCGCGCAGCATGAGAAAGTCGCGGTAAGACTGCATGGCCGTTGCCTTCCTGGATTTCGAACAGCCCATTGCCGAGCTCGAAGCGAAGATCGAGGAGCTGCGGCATGTCAGTTCCGACTCCGAGGTGAACATCCAGGAGGAGATCTCCAGGCTGCAGGCGAAGAGCCGGCAGCTCACGACCAGCATCTTCGCGAGCCTCACCCCGTGGCAGATCACGCAGCTCGCCCGCCATCCCAGGCGCCCGTACACCCTGGATTACGTCGGCACCATCTGCACCGAGTTCTGCGAGCTGCATGGCGACCGGATGTTCGCGGACGATCAGGCGATCATCGGCGGCCTCGGCCGGATCGATGGCCGTCCGGTCATGGTGATCGGCCACCAGAAGGGCCGCGACACGAAGGAGCGCGTGCGGCGCAACTACGGCATGCCGAAACCCGAGGGCTATCGCAAGGCGTTGCGGCTCATGCGTCTCGCGGAGCGTTTCGGGCTGCCGCTCGTGACGCTGATCGACACGCAGGGCGCCTATCCCGGTGTCGGCGCCGAGGAGCGGGGCCAGAGCGAGGCGATCGCCCGGAATCTCTTCGAGATGTCGGTGCTCAGCGTGCCCATCGTGACGGTGGTGACGGGCGAGGGAGGATCGGGCGGCGCGCTCGCGATCGGCGTGTGCGATCGCCTCCTCATGCTGCAGTACAGCACCTATTCGGTGATCTCGCCCGAAGGGTGCGCATCGATTCTCTGGAAGAGCCAGGAAAAGAAGGAGGCGGCCGCCGAAGCGCTCAACATGACGGCCGACCGGCTCTCCAAGCTCGGGCTCGTGAACGAGGTGATCGAGGAGCCGCTGGGGGGCGCGCACCGCGATCCGGCCGCGATGTCGGCGAGCCTCAAGGCGGCGCTGCTGCGGCACCTCGATGAGCTCGAGTCGATTCCGCGCGACGAGCTGCGCGCCGCGCGCTCGCGCCGGATCGCCTCCTTCGGGGTCTTCAGTGAGAGCACCGAGTAATGCCGGCGCCTTCGGTCCGGACTGGCTCCGTGCGCGGCTGGCTCACCTGCTGCCGGGTTTCCCGCACGTAGAGGTCTGCGTCGCGCTGAGCGGCGGCATCGATTCCACTGCGTTGCTCGCTGCGCTCGCCGAAGCGCGCCCCGACGCCCTGCACCTGCGCGCGCTGCACATCGATCACGGCCTCCATCCCAACTCCAGGGGCTGGACCGCGCATTGCCGCAGACTGGCGCGCCGGCTCGGCATTCCGCTGAAAGTGATCACGGTCACCGTGGCGCGCGAGCGCGGAGCCTCGCTGGAGGAGGCTGCGCGGCTCGCGCGGTACCGGTGCTTCGGGCAGCAACTGCGGACAGGCGAGACGCTGCTCACGGCCCATACGCAGGACGATCAGCTCGAAACCGTGCTGCTGCAGCTCTTTCGCGGTTGCGGCCTGCCGGGTCTCGCCGCCATGCCGGCCGTTGCGCCGCTCGGGCCCGGATGGCTCGCGAGGCCGCTGCTGGCCTGCTCGCGGTCGCAAATCGAGGCCTGGGTGCGTGCGCGCGGGCTGGCCTGGGTCGAGGACGACACCAATGCCGATGAGCGCTTCGACCGCAATTATCTGCGCCGGCGGGTGCTGCCCGCGGTGCGCCAGCGCTGGCCCG
>DASZYK010000153.1:0-2493 GCA_035545455.1 Steroidobacteraceae bacterium | reverse complement strand
TCAGCTCTGGCGCTTCAGCTTGTCGAGCAGCGTCGTGCGGCTCAGGCCCAGCAGCTCGGCCGCGCGGGTCTTGTTCCCGCCCGCCTGCCGGACCGCCTGCTCGATCAGCGATGACTCGATCGAGGCCATGACCGCCGGCAGATCGATGCTGCCGCGCTCGAGACTGGCCGCCACCGTCGCCAGAGCCGCCATGCCCGGCGTGGCCTTCAAACGCTCGGGCAAGTCGCCGGCCCGGATGACGCCGCTGCTGTCGAGGACCACCAGCCGCTCGATCAGATTCTCCATCTCGCGGACGTTTCCCGGCCAGGCGTAGAGGGTCATCAAGGCCAGCGCGTCATCCGCCAGGGCGACCTCGCGCTGAAAGCGCATGTTCATCTGGTCCAGGAAGTGTCGGACCAGCACCGGAATGTCGTCGGGCCGATCTCGCAAGGCGGGCAGACGAATCGGAACCACGTCCAGCCGGTAATAAAGGTCGCGCCGGAACCGCCCGTCGGCTGCCATCGCCTCCAGATCGCGGTTGGTCGCGGCGACGATGCGGACGTCGACGGTGCGGCTGTGGGTCCCGCCCACGGGCGTGATCTCCCGGTCCTGCAAGGCGCGCAGCAGCTTCACCTGCAACGGCAGCGGCAGCTCGCCCACTTCGTCGAGGAACAACGTTCCGCCGTCCGCCTGCACGAATTTTCCGGGATGCGCCTCGACCGCCCCACTGAACGCGCCGCGCGCGTGCCCGAACAGCTCGCTCTCGATCAGATTCTCCGGGATGGCGCCGCAGTTCACGGCCACGAACGGTCCCGCCGATCGGCCGGACGCGCCGTGCAGCAGCCGGGCGACGACCTCCTTGCCGGTGCCGCTCTCGCCCGTGATGAGGACGGTCGACGAGCTGGCCGCCACCCGCTCGACGGTGTCGATGACCGCCCGCAACGCCGCCGATTCGCCGATCAGGCTGACCGTCAGCGGGCGCGCGTCTCGCGCGCGGGCCAGCGCCTCCGCGCTTCGCGCCCGCAGCTCGCCCGCCTGCCGGACGATCGCCGCCAGCTCGGTGTGGTGAAAAGGCTTGGTGAGGAAATTGAAGGCGCCGGCACGCATGGCCGCCACGCAATCGCGGATCGACCCCTGCGCGGTCAGGATCACCACCGGCGTCCGCGGCTGCCGCTCGCGCACCCGGGCCAGGACCTCGAAGCCGTCCGCGCGTGGCATGCGCAGATCGGTGATCACCAGATCGAAGGGCGGCTTCCCGTGGCGCGCCGCCAGGACCTCGATGGCGCCCTGCCCGTCCTCGGCGTCGATGACGACGTGCCCGTCTCGCGACAACAGCGAGCGCAAGACCGCCCGCATCCCCGCATCGTCGTCCGCGACCAGAACCTCCACGGGCGCATTTTACACGCCGCGCCCGAGGCCCGAAATGTTGTGCCATTTCAACTGCCTGAGCCGTGCAACAGAGGGCGTCAGGACCGTGCGCGGTCCAACATCCATGATTGACAGAGCTCGCCGGTTCATCCACGATGGATGAAGGAAAGTCAGCGAAATCACACGCATTGGTCGCGCTCTAGGGGGAGGGCGTGGCCAGCGGCGGGGCACAACCATGCTGCACAAAACAAGGGAATCCCTCAATTGCGCCGGTCCGAGCGGCCAACGGACCACGGCTGGGACTTTCCCCGATCTCTCGCGCGCTGCCGACAGATCGGTCCTAGCAAAATGGATGCCCAATCTGCGCATTCGGTGCGCATGATGGCGTCCACATCGATTTCTTCCCGCGGCCGCACGCCGGTCACGGCCGCCGATCTGTTCGGGCTGCTTTGGCGCGCGCTCTCGGACCTGCTGGGCAGCGCGACGACCGCCACCCTGCTCCGCCGCAGCCGCAACGCCGTGGCCAGCCGCTGGCCGGAGGTTGCCTGCCTGCAGATCGATCGCGAGGGTCTGGAATATCGCTACACGCTGCCGGCGTCCTGGACGTCGCCGAATGGCCATGGGTTGGACACCATGCGCGACCTCGTGGGCGAGCTCCGGCCGCTGCTGATGGAGCTGACGGGCGAGATCATCCTCAGCCAGCTCGACACCAATCCCAGGTTCGCCCAGAGCGGGATCGTCTTCTCCCAATGAGCGCTGCCTTGGCGGACGAGCCGCCGCCCGAGGAGCCGGGCCTGCCCGGAGCACGCCGCCGGTCGCGCGATCACGACGCGCGCACGCTGATCGAGATCGCGCACACGCTGGACTCCAGCGTCGACGAGTGCCAGCGCCTCACCCGCAGCCTGACCCTGCTGAAGGCGCTGCTCCAGTGCGACCGCTGCTCGATTCTGTTCGACGCCGACGGAGACGGCGGCCGCAAGGTCCTCTCGGTCCCCGCCGTGACGGGCGACAAGGTGGCGCGCCTGAAAGAGCAATTGCTGACGCTGTTGCGCGCCGTCGAGGACAACGCGGCCATTCCGCACCGCCGCAACGGGCAGGCGCTGGCGCTCCCGCTGGTGGGTCTCGACGAGGTGCGCGGCATGCTGG
>DASZYK010000152.1:0-6476 GCA_035545455.1 Steroidobacteraceae bacterium | reverse complement strand
TAGCTCATACTTCCGGATCCCGAGCTGCTTGCACATCGCATGCAGCGTTCCAGTCTTCAGCTCGTCCCTGGGATTGCGCACTATGGTCATCCGGCTGCCCAAATAAAGCGTGACATGGCTGCCTTTGCCCCGCTTCTCATCCACCCGGCTGCCGAGACCCCGTGCCCGCGCAAGGGCCTGCACCCTGCGGATGAACTCGCTCCCTTTCACGGCGCCATTTTCGGACATTTTTGCCCGACGCGCAAGACGATTTTCCGATCCTGGCAAAGCGCGCCCGGCACAGGGAAGTTCGCCAGACCTCACCTCGCGCGCGCAACTTCGCTCGTGTAGGCTTGGCTGATGGCAACAACGACCGCTGGCGCCGGAGGGCGGTGGACGGATATCCGGCGCATCACGGCTCTCGGCGAGCCGCTGCTGGAGCTGCAACCCGCGGACGACGGCGGCGTCCGCCTGGCTTTCGGCGGCGATGTCGCGAACTCGATGACCTGCCTCGCCAGAATACTGGGCGCGGCGCGGTATCGGATCTCGCTCGTCACCGCGCTGGGTGACAGCAGTTACTCCGACTGGCTGCGCGCGCGCCTCACGCGCGAGGGTATTCAGCTCATCGAGCCGCCGATCGCGGGCGAGCCCGGCATCTACGGACTGTCCCTGGATCCCGTGCGGCATTGCGGCTTCTCCTACTGGCGGGCGCAGTCCGCTGCACGCGCGTTCCTCGAGTCCGCCGATGTCGGGCGCTTCGAGGCACTCCTCGGCAATGCGCAGCTTCTGCTCGTCACGGGAATCACGCTCGCCCTCTGCTCCAGCGCGAGCTTCGAGCAACTCTGCCGCTGGGTGGAGCGTCACCGCGACGATTGCCGCATCGTCTTCGACTGCAACTTCCGCAGGCGCCTCTGGGACAGCGAGGCGCAGGCCCGCGAGCGGATCGGTACGTTCGAGCGGCTGTCGTCGGTGATCGCGACCGGCGGCGAGGACGAGAAGACGCTCTGGGGCGCCGCCGACACGGCGCAGATCATCGAGCGCGTGAGCCGCCTGCCGGCGGAGTATCTGATCCGCGGCGGCCCCGAGGGATGCTGGGTCGGATCGGGGCGGGAATGTCAGCACGTTGCCACCGAGCCGGTGAAAGTGATCGGTGACACCGCGGGCGCGGGCGACTCGCACCTGGCCAGCTACCTGGCGGCCAGAGTCTCGGGGCTGGACAGAGCGGAAGCGGCCGCGTATGCGAACAAAGCCGCCGCGGTCATCGTCAGTCAGCGCGGCTCGATTCCGAAGGAGGATGCGAGATTCCCGCCGCTGCAGGCTCGCGCGCTCGCATAGCCGGCACGGACCACGCGGGAGACGGCATGGGACACCGATATCTGCGACTCGTGCCGATCTCCCTGATCATCCTGCGGGCCGCTCTGGCTCCCGCGCTATGGGTGATCTCCTCTCGAGGCGGCTCCCATCTGGCTTTCGGGCTTTGCCTGTCCGCGGCGTTCCTGTCCGATGTCTTCGATGGGATCATCGCACGGCGCCTCGGTGTTGCCACACCGGGCCTGCGCAGGCTCGACAGCGCGGTCGACACCCTCTTTTATCTGTCCGCGCTCTACTGCGTCTGGCACTCTCACCGCGAGGCGCTCCTCTCCCGCGCTGGCGCTCTCGCCACGCTCGCGGCGCTCGAGGCCGTTCGGTACGGCTTCGACTGGCTGAAATTCCGCCGCGAGGCGAGCTACCACATGTGGTCGTCCAAGCTCTGGGGCGTCGCCCTGTTCGTCGCTTTCTTCCTCCTGCTCGCGCTCGGCACGGACACTGCCGCGACCGGCATTGCCATCTATCTCGGCATCCTGGCTGATCTCGAGGGGCTCGCCATCTCGCTCGTGCTCGACCGCTGGCAGGCAGACGTCCCCACCCTGGTCCACGCTTTCCGGCGCCGGAGCGAGGCCGCGAGAGCCCGGGCACCCGTGGCGGCTGGGTGATCGAGTCCGCGCGGGCAAGCTAATATGGACGGGCAATGCGCCTCGGACTCCAACACAGCTACGCCGCCCTGCCGAGCCGCTTCTATGCGCGGGTCGCTCCGACGCCCGTGCCGGACCCGAAGCTGGTCGTGCTCAATACACGCCTCGCGGAAGAGCTCGGCCTGGACCCGCATGCGCTCGAGCCCGAGGCCGCGGCCATGCTCGCCGGCAATCGGCTGCCGGAGGATGCCGACCCCATCGCCATGGCCTACGCCGGCCATCAGTTCGGCGGCTTCGTTCCATCGCTCGGCGATGGGCGTGCCATCCTGCTGGGCGAGCTGCGGGGGCGGGACGGGATGCTCCGCGACATCCAGCTCAAGGGCGCGGGACTCACGCGCTTCTCGCGCAACGGCGACGGCCGTGCCGCACTCGGTCCGATGCTGCGGGAATACCTCATCAGCGAGGCGATGCACGCGCTCGGCATCGCCACCACGCGCTCGCTTGCGGTCGTCACGACGGGCGAGCAGGTCTACCGCGAGAGCGCGCTGCCCGGTGCCGTCCTGACACGCGTGGCCGCGAGCCACGTGCGCGTCGGAACGTTCCAGTACTTCGCCGCCCGCGGCGACCATGACGCGGTGCGCTCGCTCCTCGAGTACGTGATCGCGCGGCACTACCCCCAGGCGCGCGCTGCCGGGAATCCCGCGCTGGCGCTCTTGAAAAGCGTCGCGCAGCGCCAGAGCGCCCTGATCGCCGACTGGATGCGTGTCGGCTTCATCCACGGCGTCATGAACACGGACAACATGGCGATCTCCGGTGAGACGATCGATTACGGCCCGTGCGCGTTCATGGACGTCTACGACGCCAACACGGTGTTCAGCTCCATCGACGCCCGGGGGCGGTACGCCTTCGGAAACCAGCCCGTCATTGCGCAATGGAATCTGGCGCGGCTCGCCGAGACATTGCTGCCGCTCATCGATCCGGATCCCGCCAAGGCGGTCGAGCTCGCCACCGGGACGATCGGGACCTTCCTGGCGGAATTCGACGACCGCTTTCTCGCGGGCATGCGCCGCAAGATCGGTCTCTCGGCGGCCACGGAAGGCGACGCCGAGCTCATCAGGCGGCTGCTGACGATGATGCAGCACGGTCGGGCCGACTTCACCCTGGCCTTCCGCCGGCTCGCGCTCGCTGCCGAGAAGCCCGATGAGGAGCCTCGGTTGCTGGAGCTGTTCACGGAGACAGGCGAGATTGCGTCATGGGTGCGCGAGTGGCGGACGCTCATGGCTCGCGACCCCGAGCCCCTGGATCGGAGAGTCGCCGCCATGCGTTCCGCGAATCCTGCCGTGATCCCGCGCAATCACCGCGTACAGGCAGCATTGGATGCGGCCGAGACGGGCGACTACGACCCGTTTCACCGGCTCATCGACGTGTTGCAGCGCCCTTTCGACGCCCGGTTGGAGAGCAGCGAGTACGCCCTGCCTCCCCGTCCGGGGGAGCGCGTGCTGCAGACGTTTTGTGGTACGTAAGCACTCAATGATCAGGTGAAACTCTGATGCGTTGGCCCACCCTACTTTTCATCGCCGCCGTTGCGGCCGCCACGGCGGTGGAGCCGTGGCTGGCGGCCCGTCAGGCCGCGGCGGTCAAGGCGCACCGCGACCGCATACCGGAGCCCTTTGCCGGCCGGCTCTCGCCGGAGGATCACTGCAAGGCCGCCGACTACACCGTGGCCAAACTCAAGCTGGGAAGCGTCGGCACCGTGATCGGCTCAGGAGTGACATTGGCGCTGACGGTCGGTGGCGGCATCGCCGCCATCGATGCGCTCTGGCGGCGCACGGGATGGGGCGAGCCCTGGCTCGGGCTGGCGGTCATCGGCACCGTTGCCGCCGTCGTCGGGATCATCAATCTACCACTGTCGGCGCTGCGTACCTTCGGCGTCGAAGCACGATTCGGCTTCAACCGCACGACACCGATGATCTTCGTGGCCGACCTCGGCAAGGCCGTCGCGCTCGCGGTGCTGATCGGCGGTCCGTTGGCTCTCGCGGTGCTGGCACTGATGGACCGCGCCGGCCGCTGGTGGTGGCTCGCGGCGTTCGGCTGCTGGGAGGCGGTGACGCTGCTCATCACGTGGGCCTGGCCCGCGTTCATCGCGCCGCTCTTCAACAAGTTCTCACCGCTCCCGGACGCCTCCCTCAAAACCCGCATCGAAGCGCTGCTCGCGCGCTGCGGCTTTCGCTCGAGCGGCGTCTTCGTCATCGACGGCTCGCGCCGCTCGGCCCACGGCAACGCGTATTTCACCGGCATCGGCCGGCACAAGCGCATCGTGTTCTTCGACACCCTGCTCAAGCAGCTCGCGCCGCCGGAGATCGAGGCCGTGCTCGCTCACGAGCTCGGCCACTTTCGTCTCCACCACGTCCGCCAGCGCCTGCTCGTGTCCTTCGTCACGACGCTCGTCGGCTTTGCGCTCCTCGGCTGGCTCGCCGGCAGACCGGGCTTCTACCACGTGCTCGGCGTGCCGCTGCCGTCATCGCACGCGGCGCTCCTGCTCTTCGCGCTGGTCGTGCCGGTCGCGCTCTTCTTCGCCACGCCGATCGGCTCCCTCTGGTCGCGGCGCCACGAGTTCGCGGCCGACCGTTTCGCCTCGCGATACGCGAGCGCGCGGGAGCTGGCCTCGGCTCTCGTCAAGCTCTATCGCGACAACGCGAGCACACTGACGCCCGATCCTGTGTACACGGCCTTCTACTACTCCCACCCGCCCGCCCTCGAGCGCATCGGGCGGTTGACCGGCGGCCCGCCGGCCGGTTGACTTCGGAGACGAACGCCGGTAAGTTGGATCCATGCACCTGACGACGCGCAAACAGCAACAG
The DNA here is from genome assembly GCA_035545455.1 of Steroidobacteraceae bacterium. Lineage (GTDB taxonomy): Bacteria > Pseudomonadota > Gammaproteobacteria > Steroidobacterales > Steroidobacteraceae > 13-2-20CM-66-19. Next base: position 1,684 of record DASZYK010000152.1, on the reverse strand, counting down.
AGCCGCGGCATCCTCGCGGGCACTGCGCGCGTCCGTTCCGATTCCGCGGCCTGACCGGCCGAGCGCGATCCGAACATCCACTCCCGCAGATCCCGCCGTCGGCGGGGTTCGCGTGGGCTCCGCCGACGCCAACGAAGGAGCCCGAGCATGTCACTTCCCGTTTCCGACGCCGATATCGAGCGTATCGCCCGAGGCCTGATCGATCGCACGCTGCCGAAGCGTGAATGGACCCATGCGGCGCATTTCGCCGCGGCGCTGTGGCTGCTGCGGGACCGGGGCGATGCCGCGTTCCGCGACCTGCCGCCGGCCATCCGCGCGTACAACGAAGCGACCGGCGTCGCCAACACCGACACGAGCGGCTATCACGAGACCATCACCATCGCCTCGCTGCGGGTCGCGCGCGAGTGGCTCAGCGGGCGTCCCGGCCTGCCGCTGCAAGCCGCACTGGCGGAGCTGCTCGCGAGCCCCTGCGGCCGCTCCGACTGGCCGCTCGTTTATTGGTCGAGGGAGCGGCTCTTCTCGGTGGAGGCGCGCCGCGCCTGGGCGGACCCCGATCTGCGCCCGTTCGTCTTCCAGCGCCCGGCGCACCTCACCGCGGCCGGGGCGGATAAGGCGTGCCGTCCTTGTGGGTGAACTTGCGCGTGCCGGCGGTAATCGTGAGATCGATGTCGGGATAGTCGACGGCGTCGCGATCGGGATTGCGGGCGCCGATCTCCAGCACGATCGCCTCGGTGTTGGCGCGGTTCTGCAGCTGGTGGCCGTCGCGCTCGCCGGCCTTGAAGCCGGCGCAGTCTCCGGCCCGCAGCACCTCCTCGCCGGCGTCGCTCACGAGAACGACCTCGCCTGCGAGCACGTAGACGAACTCGTCCTCGGCCGAGTGCCAGTGGCGCTGGCTGGACCAGACGCCGGGCGCCAGCCGCAGGAGATTGACCCCGAACTGGGTCAGGCCGGCCGCATCTCCCAGCCGCAACCGCTTGCGCTGCCGGCAAGGCTCGTCATGAGGCGCGGGATAGCCGCTGCCGATCACCGTCTCGACCGCCGACAAGTCTATTTTCTTCATCATCCGACTCCGACAGAATGGGAAGCTCCGCCTCCTGCGAAGCTTACACTCTGCCGAGGATGTGATCGATGAGCAGCTCCGACGTCAGTTTTCTCTTCGACCTCGACGGCACGCTGGTGGACAGCGTCTATCAGCACGTGGCCGCGTGGCAGGAGGCGCTGCACGCCGCCGGCATAGAGCTGTCTGTGTGGCGCATTCACCGCAAGATCGGCATGAGCGGCGGCCTCTTCACGGAGATGCTGCTCAGGGAAATGCCCATCGAGATCACCCCGTCCCTCCTGGAAACGCTGCAGCGTCAACACGCGGCGGCTTATGCGCGCCTCGCGCGCTGGGTGCGCCCGCTCCCCGGGGCGGTCGAGCTCCTCCGATACCTGACGGAGGCGCGCATTCCCTGGGCCGTTGCCACCAGCGGCCGCATGGGCACGGCCAAATACAACCTCGACGCCCTGCAGGTCGATCCCGCTCGGGTTCCGGTCATCACCCGGGACGACGTGCGCCACGCCAAGCCGGATCCGGACCTCTTCCTGGCGGCGGCCTCGCTCCTCGGCGCCGCGATAGAGTCCGCGGTCATCGTCGGTGACAGCATCTGGGACATGCTCGCGGCGCGGCGCGCCCGGGGGCTCG
>DASZYK010000151.1:0-1926 GCA_035545455.1 Steroidobacteraceae bacterium | reverse complement strand
CATCAGGACAGCTCACAGCAGCGTCTGGATGACCGCGGCCTACTTCGTTCCCACGCACGAGGAGCTCGATGCGCTCAAGGCCGCGGCGCGGCGCGGCGTCGATGTGCGTATCCTGCTTCCGTCCCACACCGACATGCCGATGATTCTTCCGGTGCAGCGCTCGTACTATGGCGGACTGCTGCGGGCCGGAATCAAGCTATACGAGCGGCGCGCCGGCATCGTGCACTCGAAGAGCATCGTGGTCGACGGCGTATGGTCGCTCGTCGGCTCGTCCAACTTCGACCAGCGGAGCGTCCTCTTCAATGACGAGGTGGACGTGGTGGTGCTCGGCAGCTCGACCGCCGACCAGCTTCGTGAGTACATGCAGTCGGACATGCGGAACGCCCGCCGGATCGATTGGCAGTTCGTCCACCAGCAGGGCACGTGGCAGCACGTGAGGGCGTTGTTCTGGCGGCTCTGGCAGCGTTTGCTTTGAGCCCGGCCCTCAGTTCGGGCTGAGCGCGACAGCCTTCTCCTCCGCCGCGTACGCCTCGTCGTTGCGACCCTGAGCGCGCAATGACGCCGCGATCAGCTGCCAGGCGGACGCCTGCGCGCGCGGATCGCCGCTCGCCAGATAGAGCGCCTTGCGCCCCATGCCGTAGGCCTGCGCCGCATTGCCGGCCAGCATGTTCTCGCGTCCGAGCTCGATCCATACCAGCGGGTTGTGCGGCTCGATGCTGAGCGCGCGCTCCAGCGTCTCCGCCGCCAGTCCGAAATTGCGGCTCTGCTCCTGCGCGTGCGCCTCGCCGACGAGCGCCGATGCCGCAGCGCCGAGCGCGAATTGCCTGCGCAGCGGTGCCGGCGGCGGCTGCGGCTGCGCGGGCGTCCCCTCGAGCGGCGCGGGTTGCCCGACAGCCGGCTGCGCCGGCCCCGCCTGACGCTCCTGCGGATGTTGATACACGCCCGTGCCTTCGGTGGAGTCGGTTTGCGGCGGATTCAGCAACGAGCAGCCTGCGAGCACCCCGCCGAGCACGACAGCCCCCAGCATCACCTTCATGATCCTAAACCCCGTCAATGAGTCACCCGGTGCAGCCACTGCGCCGCGCGGTCGAGCAGCGTCCCCACGGTGGTTCCGCCTCCACATCCAGGCATCGGGGGCACCTGCGCGCCGGCCGGCAATGCCACCTGCACCGGCACCGCCCCGGCGCAGCCGGGCTGCGCCCCCATTCCCGTCAGGAAGTCGATCCAGGTCTCCGTCACCCCTTCAGGCTCCGGCATCTCGAGCGAGCGCGTGCCGAGGGACGCCATCAGATGCGCCCAGACCGGCAGGGCGCCCTCCGAGCCCGTCAGCCCGGTGGGCTGGTAATGATCGTACCCCACCCAGACCACCGCGAGGTCGCCTCCCGAGAACCCCGCGAACCAACTGTCGCGATCCTGCGAGGACGTGCCGGACTTGCCCGCGGTCACGAGGCCCGGCGGCAGGATGCGCATCGCGGGCAGCCCCGTGCCGTGCGTCATCACCTGCTCCATCATGCTGTCGACCTGATAGACATCGGCCGCCGGCGCGACCTGTGTCACCTGCAACGGGAATGCCTTGAGCGGCTTGCCGTCCGCACTGACGACCGCCTGCACCGTTCGCAGGGGCGTGCGGAATCCTCCATTGGCAAGCCCGTTGTAGAGCTGAGCGACCTCGAGCGGCGAGATGTCGATGGCCCCCAGCAGCATTGCCGGGACCTCGCTTGGGGCCTGCTGCAGACCGAACCGGCTCAGCGTATCGGACACCTTGCCGAGCCCGAGATCCATGCCGACGCCGACCGTGGCCAGATTCAGCGACTCCGCGAGCGCCCGCACCACCGGAACCGGCCCGTAGGTGCGGCGCGTGAAGTTCTCGGGACGCCAGTAGCGGCCATTCGCGAGCTTGATGCTCACGGGTTGGTCCTGGATGAC
>DASZYK010000150.1:0-4734 GCA_035545455.1 Steroidobacteraceae bacterium | reverse complement strand
TGGGCTCTCCCGCACGACGGTCCGCCGAGCCCTGGATCGGCTCGAGAGCGAAGGCCTCATCGTCCGTCGGCGCGGCAGCGGAACCTACGCCCGTGCGCAGCGGACGATTCCGCGGCTCTGCTTCGAGCTGCACGCCATTCGCCGGACCCTGGCGGCGTTCGAATCGCATACCTCGGCCAAGACGCTCCGTTTCAGGCCGGCGCCGGTCCCCGCTGCCCTGCGCGCGATCGCGGCCGAGATCGGCCCCACGGCCTACCTCCTCGAGCGGCTGCGGCGCAGTCATGGGGTGCCGCTGTCACTCACCGCCGTCTACCTGCCGCAAGTTGTGGGTCAGCGGCTCCGCCGGCCGATTCCGGCCCGAGCATCGGCCATGACGGTGCTCGATCACCTGCAGGCGCCGACGGTCAGGTGCCGGGTGAGCGCGGTTCCAGCCGATGCCGATGCGGCGCGGGCGCTCGAGGTGCCGATGGGATCGCCCCTCCTCAGGGTGCGCGCGATCCTGGCCGACGATGCGGGAAGACTGCGGGCCGTGCTGGAGAGCCATTGCAGGTCGGATCGCCTGCAGTTGACGCTGTTGGAAGGCGGCGCAGCCGGTTCAGGCTAGGGAACGCGGCTCGCGGCGCTCCGCGCGAGGAGTGTCTCGAACGCCTCCGCCGGCAACGGCGGGCTGTGCAGAAAACCCTGTGACTGCTCGCATTCCAGTCCCCTGAGCAGCGCCAGCTCCTCCTCGCGCTCGACGCCTTCCGCGACCGTGCTGAGATCGAAGGCGCGCGCCAGTGAGACGATGGTGCCCACCACGGCCTGCACGGTCTTGTCGCCCGCCAGCCGGCGGATGAACGAGCGGTCGATCTTCAGCGTGTCGACCGGCAGGTCCGCGAGCCGGCTCAGCGACGAGTAGCCGGTCCCGAAGTCATCGATCGCCACGCGCACGCCCTCGTCGCGCATCACCTGCAGCGTGCGTCCGAGGAACACGGCGTCATCGAGCAGCGCGCCCTCGGTGATCTCGATGTCGATGCCGCGCACGCCGCCGAGATCCCGGCCCGCGGCGGCGAAAAAACGCGCAGAGAAGTCAGGGTCCCGCAGTTGCAGCGGCGAGACGTTGACGGCGAGCCGGATGGGCTTCAGGCCCAGGGTTTCCCAGCGAGCGAGGTCCCGCGCGGCCTGGTGTACGACCCACTCCCCGACGTCCACGATGAGCCCGGTGGACTCGAGCACGGACAGGAACACGGCCGGGCCGACGACGCCGCGCTGCGGGTCATTCCAGCGCAGCAGCCCCTCGGCCCCGATCAGCTCCCCGGTCGCGATGCTGACCTTCGGCTGATAGTGCAGCATGAACTGGTTGCCATCGAGCGCCACACGCAGCCGCCGCTCGAGCGCGAGGCGATCGGCCACTTCGGAGCTCAGCTCCCGCCGGTACCGCAGGAAGCGCTCCCCGGTGTTGCGCGCCTTGTGCAGCGCCGACTCCGCGTTCTGCAGCAGGGCCTCCGCATCGACGCCGTTTTCCGGAAAGCGCGCCAGCCCCGCCCGGACCGTGACCGGAATATCGTGCCCCGAGATCGCGAGCGGCTTGCCGAAGGCGGCGGAGATGCGGTCGTGAATGAGCCGCACCGCCTCCTCGTAGGAGGCACAATCCAACACCGCGGCGGCGAAGTTGCCGCCCTCCAGATGCGCCAGCCACTCGCTGCCGCCGAAGTTGCGCCGCAGCGCGTCGGCGATGAACTGCAACACGCGGTCGCCGATGTGCCGGCCGAGGGTGTCGTTGATTGCCCCCAGACGCTCCACGTCGAAGGCGACCACGACCATCTCCTGGCTCTCGCCGGCGTGGCGGCCGAGCGAGCGCGCCAGCCGCTCGCAGAAGAGCGAGCGCTTGGCGAGCCCGGTCAGCGGATCGAAGTAGGACAGGAAGCGGACCGTATCCTCCTTGTAGAAGTATTGCAGCGCGAAGGAGAGGTTGGCGGCGACTTCCTGCAGCATCCGCACTTCTTCCTCGCTGAACATGCCGGCCTCGCCGCCTGCGACGGTGAAAGTTCCCACGGGCGTATCGTCGACGAGCAGCGGAATCGAGGCGATGGCGCGGACGCCAAGCGTCTCGAGCGTATCGGCAAACCGCCAGGGACCCACGACTTGCCCGACGTCGTCGCAGACGGCTGTCTCCCCCGTGCGCAGCGCCCGGCCGGTGATGCTTTCGCCCGGCTCGCTGCGGCCGCTGTCATCCAACTGATAGACCAGCTCCTGCTGCCGGTCGGCGCCGGCGCCCGCCCAGGCGGCGCCGCGCGCGATTCGTGTGTGCGAATCGATCAGCACCACGAACGCGCACACGTAGTTGCCGACCACATGCGCGATCCGACAGGCTTCCGCGAGCAGCCTGGTGCGGTCGCGGACGCGGACCACCGCGGTGTTGATTCCGGAGAGCATCTGCAGGACGCGGGTGAGCCGCGCCACACGTTCCTCCGCCCGCTGCTGGGCCCGCCGCGAGGAAGCCTCCGCGAGAGCCCTCGTCACGGCCGGCGCGAGCCGCGCGAGGTTGGACTTCAGCACGTAGTCGACCGCGCCGTGCCTCAGCGCCTCGATGGCGCGCTCCTCGCCGATGGTGCCGGAGACGAAGATGAAGGGGATGCCGGGCGCCTCCGCCGCAGCGATGGCAAGTGCCGACATGCCGTCGAACCGCGGCAGGGAGAAATCGGACAAAATGAGGTCCGGCCGCAGCTCGCTCAGCGCCGCGCGGAATTCCTTCTCGCTGTCCACGCGCCGCCAGAGGCAGTCGAGGCCCGCCGTCTCAAGCGCTCTGACGGCGAGCTCGGCTTCCGCGGCAACGTCCTCCAGGATCAGGAGGCGTAATTCCCTCTCCATTTCCTCGTACCCTTGCCGGACGAGAGCTCACCATACGTAGCCTTGGCGCCGCTGTCATCTTCGACGCGACAGAATGCGACCTGCCTGCCGTGATCCGTTTCTCAAACGTTGAAGCGGAAGTGCACGACATCCCCTTCGCGCATCACGTACTCCTTGCCCTCCAACCGCAGCTTCCCGGCCTCGCGGGCCCCGGCCTCGCCGCGCAAGCCGACATAATCCTCGAAGGCGATCACCTCGGCGCGGATGAAGCCGCGCTCGAAGTCGGTATGAATCGCGCCCGCGGCCTGCGGCGCGCTGGCCCCGGTGCGGACCGTCCACGCACGCACCTCCTTCGGTCCCGCGGTGAAGAACGTCTGCAGGCCCAGGAGACGATATGCGGCGCGGATCAGGCGATCGAGACCGGGCTCGGTGAGCTTGAGCTCCGCCAGGAACTCCGCCCTGTCGGCCTCATCGAGCTGCGCGATCTCCGCCTCGATGGCAGCGCACACCGGAACGACGGCCGCCCCCTCCCCGGCGGCGCGCGCCTCGATGGCCGCGAGGAGCGGATTTTTCTCGAAGCCATTCTCCGCCACGTTGGCGACGTACATCACGGGTTTCGCGGTCAGCAGATGCAGCTCTCTGAGGTCCCGCAGCTCCTCCTCCGTCAGCGCGAGCGCCCTCACCGGCCGGACCTGGTCGAGCTGCGCCTTGACCCGCTCGAGCAGCGCCCGTCTGCGCAGCGCGTCCTTGTCGCCCGCCTTGGATGCCTTGGCCGCGCGGTCGAGCGCCTTCTCGACCGTGCCGAGGTCCGCCAGCGCGAGCTCGGTGTCGATGGTCTCGATGTCGGCCAGCGGATCGACCTTTCCCGCGACGTGGATGACATCGGCGCTCTCGAAGGCGCGGACCACATGCGCGATGGCGTCGACCTCGCGGATGTGCGACAGGAACTGATTGCCGAGGCCTGCGCCCTCCGACGCCCCGGCGACCAACCCCGCGATGTCGACCAGCTCGACGGTGGCCGGGATGATCTTCTCCGGATGCACGATGTCGGCGAGCTGCTGCAGACGCGGGTCCGGCACGGGGACCACGCCGACGTTGGGATCTATCGTGCAGAAAGGATAGTTCTCAGCGGCGATCTGCGCTCTCGTGAGAGCATTGAACAGCGTCGACTTGCCGACGTTCGGCAGTCCGACGATGCCGCAGCGGATGGACATGGGACAGACTCCAGTTGGCGCCGCCCGGCTCAGGCCGGGGAGCGCGGGGAGGGGCTTGCGGCGCCCCGGTGAAGGCGGTTCATCGCCTTCTGCGAGCCCTCGGTCAGCATCACCGGGACGGCATCGGCGGCCGCGAGCACGGCCTCGTGGATGAGACCGGCCTCCGCCGCGGGCGGGCGCCCCAGCACATAATCCAACACGGCGTCACGGTCGCCCGGATGGCCGATGCCGATCCGCAACCGCCAGAAGCCGTCGCCGAGCCGGGCGATGAGATCGCGCAGCCCATTGTGGCCACCGGCCCCGCCGCCTTCCTTCAGACGCACCACGCCCGGGGGAAAGTCGAGCTCGTCGTGAGCCACCAGGATGGATTGCGGAGGAATGCGGTAGAAGCCGGCGACGCTGCCGACGGCCTGTCCGCTCAGATTCATGTAGGTCATGGGCTTCAGCAGCCAGACGTCCGTGCCGGCGATGCTGGCGCGCGCCAGCTCGCCGTGATGCCGCGCCTCGTGACGCATGCGCGCGTCCGTCCGCCGGGCGAGCTCGTCGATGAGCTCGAAGCCGGCGTTGTGCCGGGTTCGCGCATACGTGGGGCCCGGATTCCCGAGCCCCACGATGAGCGTGAGCGGCAGACCGGCCATGCGCCGCCGCTATTTCTTGCCGCCCTCCTTCTTGGCGGGAGCCGCCTCCTTCT
>DASZYK010000149.1:0-5479 GCA_035545455.1 Steroidobacteraceae bacterium | reverse complement strand
CTCTTCGATGGCTACGGCGAGCATCTCTCGCGGGTGGGTCACGAGTTCGGCTCGGTCACGGGCAGGCGGCGGCGCTGCGGCTGGTTCGATGCCGTGGCGCTCAAGCGCTCGATCGTGCATTCGAGCGTGTCCGGGCTCTGCATCACCAAGCTCGATGTGCTCGACGGGCTCGAGGTCATCAGGGTGGCCGTCGGCTACCGTGTTGGCGGCCAGGTCGTGGCGGAGCCGCCGCTCAGCATCGAGGGCTACGCGGGACTCGAGCCGGTCTACGAGGAGCTGCCCGGCTGGCGGGAGTCGACCGTGGGCATCACCGACTACGGGGCCCTGCCGGTGAATGCGCGCAAGTATCTGGAGCGTCTGCAGGCACTGGCGGAAGTGCCGATCGATATCATCTCGACGGGCCCGGACCGCGACCAGACCATCGTCCTGCGGCACCCCTTCGAGCCGAAGTGACCGTCAACGGCTCGACCCGCCGGCCGCGATGCGGCCGGTGACCGCCTGCGGCTGCGCCGCGACGAACGGGCGCTTCCGGTCGGCGGGGACGGGACGCCGGCGCATCTTGCGCCAGAGATCGAACACCGTGAGCAGTCCCGTGAGTCCCGCGAGCGCCGCGAAGTAGGCGGGCGGACCGAAGCCGGCGATCAGCCCGCCGACGAGAATGGGACTGAGCGCGGCGCCGAAGCCGTTGAGCCTCAGCAGTGCGCTGCTGGCCGCCACCATCTGCGCGGGCTCCAGGTGATCGTTCACGTGCGAGACCGACAGGGAATAGAGCGTCAGCGCCGCGCCGCTGAAGAAGGCGGTGAGGATCAGAAAGAGCGCATGCGGCATGTGGCCGAAGGCCGCGAGCGCCGCCGCGCAGAGCGTGGCCAGTATGCACACGGTGGCGATCACCGTGCGTCGGTCCACCCGATCCGACAACCGGCCGATGGGGTACTGGGTGAGCACGGCGGAAAGCACGCTGACGGCCATGAACGTCGCCACCCCTGAAGTGTCGAGCCCGCTCAGGCGCGCATACACCGGTCCCATGGAGAAGATGATGGACGACACCATGCCCGAGACCGTCACCGCCACCACGCCGAGGGGCGAGTTGTCATACAGCTCCCGGTACCGGACCCTGCGCGGCAGCTCGATCGCGGGCGCCCGCTGCGCCGCGATCAGTATGGGCACCATGGCCAGGGAGATCAGCACCGCGACGACCATGAACGGCCTGTCGCTGCTGGGCCCGGTCGGGATCAGCAGGAACTGCGAGCTGCCGAGCCCGATGTAGAGTACGGCCATGTAAACCGCGAGCAGGCCGCCTCGGGTGGTGCGGCTCGCGCGGTCATTGAGCCAGCTCTCCGCGACGACGTAGATGCCGGCGAAGCAGAGGCCGGAAACGAGGCGCAGGACGGCCCAGGGCACCGGGTGAACGAACATGCCCTGCAGCAGGATGGTGGCCGAGGCCATCGCGGCCATGGCGGCGAATACCCGGATGTGGCCGACACGCCGGACGAGCCGCGGCGCGGCCGCGGTCCCTGCCATGTAGCCGACGTAGTAGCAGGACATCACCGCGCCGGTCACCGGCGCGGCAAAGCCCTCGAGCGTCGCGCGCAGGCTGATCTCGGTGCCCTGCAGTCCCGCACCCAGCATGAGGATCCCCATGCCGAGCAGGAGCTGCCAGGTCGCGGCGAGCGTTTCCCGGGACACTGGTGCTCGCGAATCCGGATCTCTGGGTGCCGCGCAACAGCGACGAGGTCACACGCTCGCGGGAATGAGCTGGAAGAGCACGCGGGCGATGCCGGGGACCAGCCGCGGGCGCCTGAGGCGCGCGTCGTATTCGGCCATGCGCCGCTCGTTCTCGGCGAGGCAGAGCCCGAGCAGCCGGTGCAGGGTCACCTCGGTCCCCAGGTCCTGGTGCGCCGTCAGCGTGAAATTCTCGCCGGTGGCGGCGCCGTCCGGCTGCGGCTTGCCCATGCTGCGCGCGGTCTTCACCCGCGAGGCCACCTGCTTGAGGATGATCCAGGCGCAGCGCACGCGAAACGCCGGCCGCCGCCACCAGGGCAGCCCGGACCGCCGGTACTTCACCCAGTTCACGAAGAAGAGAATGTGGCGCGCCTCCTCCTGCATCACCGGCTCGAACACCTTCACCAGCGCGGGCGGGAAGAACCCCGACTCGCGGGCGAGGGCGAAGAGGCCGAATGCGAAGAAGGAATCGAAGCATTCGCCGAAGCCCGCGAAGAGGAAGTCGCTCTCCAGCGAGCGCGGCGTGAAGCGCGGCGGCGGCTGGATCGCTATGTGGTAGTGGGAGGTGAGCGCCACGAGGAGCCGCGCGTGGCGCATTTCCTCGAAGCCCTGCAGCTCGATCGCCTTGCGAACCAGCGGGTCGGCCTCGAGCGCGGCGGCGGCGGCCACCGTGTTGGAGGTGACGTTCTCGGTCGACACCGCCTCCTGCCAGAAGGGAAGGCTGCGCAGGCGCGCCAGCTCCGGCTCCGCGAGCGCCGGCCAGGGCATGCGCTCGGGCTCGTACTCCACGTGCGTGTCGAGAAAAAACTGGCCGAGCAGCCGCCGGTGCTCGGCGGACCCGATCGCCAGGCTCTCCGACTCAATATTTGCCGGAACCACGGACATGTTGCAGCTCTCTCCGTCCTTCGACCCAATACCACGACAGCAGCGCGGGAACCCCGAAGAGAATCTCCCGCATCCGCTTGGCCAGCGACAGCGCCAGGGCGAGCTCGCCGCTCAGGCCGAGCAGAGCCCCGAAGCCCACCAGGCTCGCCTCCTGCACGCCGAGCCCGGCCGGCACCAGGAAGACGAAGTTGCGCACGGTCATGGTCAGGCTCTCGAGCGCGATCGCCGCGCCGAACGGCACCGGGTGCCCCAGCCAGCGCAGCGCGAGCCACGTCTCGAGCGAGCCGGAGACCATCGCCGTCACCTGCCACGCAACCGTCGTCAGCAGGCGCGGCACGTCGGCACAAAGCTCGCGGATGCCGGCGTCGAGCTGGGCCGACTGGCCGGCGAGAAAGCCGAGCTTCTCCTCGCCCAGCACCCGTACCGCGAGCCGCTCCATTCGCTCGAACACCGAGCCGTAGCGCAGCAGCACCGCGAGCACGATGATGACCGGCAGGCTCGCCGCGAGACCGATGAGCACGTCGTCGGCGAATTGTACCGTGCCCGTGAGCTTGAGCAGACATACCACCCCGAGCGCGACGAAGAGGTACTGGCTGACGATCGTGAGCAGCACCTCGGTCGTGACGCTCGCTGCGGCGGCCACCCCGTCGACCCCGGTGTCCGCGAGGAGACGGATGCCCACGAGCTCGCCGCCGATGTTCGCGGCGGGCAGCAACCGGTTGATGCTCTCACGGATGGAGGCGATCCAGAAGAGAGTGCCTACCCGCGTCTCCCTGGCGCGGGCGATGAGCATGCGCCAGCCGAGGGAATCGAGAAGGAGCGGCAGCGCGTGCAGCGGCACCAGCCAGAGCAGCACCCGGCCGGCGCGCGCGAGCGGGACGAGCATGGCGCTCCCCTCGCGCATGATCAGCGCGATCAGCAGCGCGAGGCCGGCCGCGAGAGCGATGCGGACCGCGAGCCTCATGCGGCGTGCCGCTTTTCCAGGCCCCTGGCCGTCAGCAGCCGGAAGCTTCCGCTGCGGGCGCCGCAGGCCGCGATTGCCGCGCGCACCCTGGGGCTCAGGAGGGCGGCGAGCTCATCCGCGTGGCGATAGCCGCTCATGCTCGGCGCAATCGCGGCACCTGATTCGGTCGCCGGGTGCAGGTAGATCTCGGTGACGCCCTCGGGAAGCCTGGCGAGGATCTCGAGGAGCCGCGTCTCGTCCATCGAGCCGCTGTCCGACATGCCAAAGACGGCATCGTTGTGGGCGATGCGTGCCGCCCGCAGCCGTCGCCGCATGATCGCGAGCCACGGCGAGAGCAGCCCCGCGACGGCGGGCCCCGCGATCGCACCGCCCGTGCGGCGCGCCACCCAGGCGGGCTCCCGCGGCAACCTCACGGCCGGAACACCGAATTCCTCTCCGATCCGCAGCAGCATGTCGAGAAGAGTCGGATGGAGGTGGAAATGCTTGTGCGCGTTCACGTGGTCGAGCGGCAGGCCGGTGTCGGCGAACGCCTGGAACTGCGCGCGAATCTCCGCCTCGAGCTGGCGGCGCACGGCCGGCAGCGCGAAAAAGCGCACGCCGTCGCGCACCATGTTGTTGCCGAAACGTCCGTGGGCGTCTACGAGTGCCGGGACTCTGGACGGAGGCAGCACCGACCAGCCGTCCGCGAGCACCAGGTGCAGACCCACGGCGAGACCGGGCAGGTCTCGTGCGCGGCGAGCCGCGTCGGTGGCCGCTGGCGCTCCGACCATCAGGCTGGCCGTGGTCAGGACGCCCTCTCGCGCGGCCTGCTCCACCGCGCGGTTGACCGCCTCATGCAGCCCGAAGTCGTCCGCGGTGATGATGAGGAACTTCAACGAAGCCGATCCGGGAGGCGGTCAGGCCTCGTGCGCGTGCAGGAAGCGGAAGAACTCCACCCCCTCGCGCAGCCGCCGCTTGGTCATCTCCCAGCTGCGCAGCATCTCGCCGGTGAGCTCGGCGATCTTGCGCGGCCGGAAGTAGAACTTCTTGTAGAAGGTCTCCACCGCGTGGTAGATCTCCTTCGCCGGCAGGTGCGGATAGCTGATGGGCGAGAGCTGCACGCCGCGGTCATTCACCAGATTCAGGTTGTCATGGGCGGTGATCCAGCCGTTGTCGACCGCCTCCTGGTAGAGCTGGGTCCCCGGGTAGGGCGCGGCGAGCGACACCTGGATGGTGTGCGGGTTGATGTCGACCGCGAACTGGATCGTCTCGCGGATCGTCTCGGCCGTCTCCCCCGGCAGACCCAGGATGAAAGTGCCGTGGATGGTGATCCCGAGCTTGCGGCAGTCGCTGGTGAAGCGGCGCGCGATGTCGGTGCGCAGGCCCTTGCGGATGTTGTGCAGGATCTGATCGTTCCCGGACTCGTAGCCCACGAGGAGCAGACGCAGCCCGTTGTCCCGCATCACCTTCAGGGTGTCATACGGCACGTTGGCCTTGGCGTTGCAGGACCAGGTGACACCGAGCTTGCCGAGGCCGCGGGCGATCTCCTCGGCCCGAGGACGGAAGTCGGTGAAGGTGTCATCGTCGAAGAAGATCTCCTTCACCTCGGGCATGTTCTCCTTGATCCAGCGCACTTCCTCGACCACGCTCTCGGCGCTGCGCACGCGGTAGCGGTGGCCGCCGACGGTCTGGGGCCACAGGCAGAAGGTGCACTTGGAGCGGCAGCCGCGTCCGGTATAGAGCGATACGTAGGGATGCTTGAGGTAGCCGATGTAGTAGTTCTCGATCGTCAGGTCGCGCTTGTAGACCGGCGCTACCCACGGCAGCTCGTCCATGTTCTCGATCATGGCGCGAGGCGGATTGTGGTGGACCTGGCGCGACTCGTCCTGGTATGAAACACCCGCGATCTCGCTGAGCGCTCGTCCCTCG
>DASZYK010000148.1:0-9859 GCA_035545455.1 Steroidobacteraceae bacterium | reverse complement strand
ATTTTATCGAAAATTCGGCTGCGCGGCGATGCTCCTGCTCGATCGGCCCCCGCGCTCTTCCCTCGATACAGTACTCACCGCGGGCGAGCACTGGATGGGCTCGGGCGGCACGGCGGGGTGGCGTACAATGATGGGTTTCGGCACTCCGGCCGCGAGGAATTCCCATGTCGCCGCAGTCCTACAGCAATGTCCTGAAGATGATCGGCAATACGCCGCTCATCGCCGTCACGCGCCTCGACACCGGCCCGTGCCGGCTTTTTCTCAAGCTCGAGAATCAGAATCCCGGCGGATCGATCAAGGATCGCGTCGGCCTCTACCTCATCGAGGCGGCCGAGCGCGACGGGCGGCTGCCGCCCGGAGGCACGCTGATCGAGGCGACGGCGGGCAACACCGGGCTCGGCCTCGCGCTGGTGGCGGCGCAGAAGGGCTACCGCCTGCTCCTCGTCATCCCGGACAAGATGAGCCAGGAGAAGATCTTCAATCTGAAGGCGATGGGAGCGGAAGTGGTGCTCACGCGCTCCGACGTCGGCAAGGGCCACCCGGAATACTACCGCGACGTCGCCGAGCGCCTCGCGCGCGAGACGCCCAACTCCTTCTTCGTCGACCAGTTCGGCAATCCCGCCAACCCGCGTGCGCACGAGGAGACCACCGCGCCCGAGATCTGGGAGCAGATGAACCACCAGCTCGATGCGGTGGTCTGCGGTGTCGGCACGGGCGGAACGCTCACGGGTATCTCACGGTATTTCGCCCGGGTCGCTCCCGATGTCGAGGTCGTGCTGGCCGATCCGGCAGGATCGGTGCTGGCCGAGTACGTCAGGACCGGGAAGATGCCGCAGGATCACGGCAGCTGGCTGGTGGAAGGCATCGGCGGGGACTACGTCCCGCCGGTCGCGGACTTCGGCCGCATCAGGTCGGCCTACACCATCCCGGACGCCGAATCGTTCAAGACCTGCCGCGAGCTGCTGGCGAAGGAGGGCATTCTGGCGGGGACCTCCACGGGCACTCTGCTGGCCGCCGCGCTGCGCTACTGCCGCGAGCAGAAGCAGCCGAAGCGGGTGGTCACGCTCGTCTGCGACAGCGGCAACAAGTATCTCTCCAAGGTCTACAACGATTATTGGATGCTGGACCAGGGATTCCTGGAGCGCGAGCGCTTCGGCGACCTGCGGGACCTCATCGCCCGCCGGCACTGGGAGCGCGCCGCCGTGACGGTGGACGCCTCGGAGCCCGTGATGGCCGCATACCGGCGGATGAAGCTGTACGACGTCTCGCAGATACCCGTGATGCGAAACGGCCGCATCGTCGGGATCGTCGACGAGGAGGACATTCTGCTCGAGGTGTTCTCCAACCCGAGGCATTTCAACGAGCCGGTCACGGCCGCCATGGAGAGCCACCTGGTCACCGTGCCGGTGGACGCCCCCGTGCAGCAGCTCATGGAGATCTTCAATCGCGGCATGGTGGCGATCGTGATGAAGGACGCAGAATTCCAGGGACTGGTCACCCGCATCGACCTGCTCAACTGGCTGCGTCGGAGAACCTGAGGAGCCCATGACCGACAAGCAACTGCGTTTCGCCACCCGCGCCATTCACGGGGGCCAGCGCCCTGATCCGCAGACCGGCGCCGTCATGCCGCCGATCTACGCCACTTCGACCTATGTGCAGTCGAGCCCGGGCGTGCACAAGGGGTATGACTACTCGCGTACCCGCAATCCGACGCGCGACGCGCTGCAGGCGGCGCTGTGCGACCTCGAGGGCGGCGGTGCCGCATTCGCGTTCGCGAGCGGCATGGCGGCGAGCTCCACCGTGCTCGAGCTCCTGGACGCCGGCTCGCACGTCATCGCCATGCACGATCTCTACGGCGGCACGTATCGGCTGCTCGAGAACGTGCGCAAGCGCTCCGCGGGGCACGAGGTGTCGTTCGTGGATCTGACCCGGCCGGAAGCGCTCGCGGCCGCGATCCGACCGAATACGCGACTCGTGTGGGTGGAGACGCCCACCAATCCCCTGCTGCAGCTCGTCGATCTGGCGGCGGTCGGCGCGATCGCGCGCTCCAAAGGGCTGATCAGCGTTTGCGACAACACGTTCGCCACGCCCTTCGTGCAGCGGCCGCTCGAGCACGGCTTCGACATCGTCGTTCATTCCACGACGAAATACCTGAACGGCCATTCCGACTGTCTGGGCGGGGCGGCGATCGTGCGCGCCGGCAGCCCGCTGGCGGAGCGCCTGGGTTACCTGCAGAACGCGCTCGGCGGCGTACCTGGGCCGTTCGACTCGTTTCTGACACTGCGCGGCATCAAGACGCTGGCGCTGCGCATGGAGCGCCATTGCGCCAACGCCCTCGCCGTCGCGCAGTTCCTGGAGAGTCATCCCCGGGTCGAGCGCGTGCACTATCCGGGCCTGCCGAGTCATCCCCAGCATGCGCTCGCGCGCCGGCAGATGACGGGCGGCTACGGTGGGATCGTGACTGCCGTGTTGAAAGGATCGCTCGACGATGCGCGCCGGATGCTCGAGCGCTGCCATCTCTTCTCCCTGGCCGAGAGCCTGGGCGGGGTGGAGAGTCTGATCGAGCACCCGGGTCTCATGACCCATGCGTCGCTGCCGGCGGCCATGCGGGCCAGGCTGGGCATCGGTGACGGACTCATCCGGCTGTCCGTGGGCATCGAGGACGCGCAGGATCTGATCGCAGAGCTGAACGAGGCGCTCGACTAGCCCGGAATCGTCAGCGGCCGCGCACGCTCCCGCTCCAGCCGGGCCGCGTGCGCGCGCACTCGCAGCAGATCGCGCCTCGCGATCAGGCCGGCGAGCCTGCCGGTGGCACGGTCCACGATCGGCACGCGCCCGACGTCGGCTGACGCCATGCGATCTGCCAGTCGGCCCACCAGCTCATCGGTGTAGCCGACGAAGACCTCGCCCACGTCCGGCCTCTCCTCCAGGGTTTGACCCTTGGGCCAGCCCTCGCGTGACCAGCGCAGAACGTCGGAGCGCGACACCATGCCGACCACGCTCCCGGCGTCATCGACCACAGGGTAGCTCTTGTGGCGCTTGACGCCGTTCTCGGTGTCAAAGAATGCGAACGCGTCCTGCGTCGACATGCGCGCCGGGAGCGTATGAACCGGATGCGTCATGATGTCGCTCGCCCGCATCACCTCGAACGGGTCCACGGTGTATTCGTAGCTCAGGTGACGGCCGCGCCGTGCGAGCCGCTCCGTCAGGATGGACCGCCGCATGAGCAACACCGTAACGGCGAACGAGGCGACGCAGGCGATGAGCACGGCCGGCATCACGCGCAGATCGCCGGTGAGCTCTATCGCGAACACGGTCGCGGTCAGCGGACAGCGCAGCGTTCCGCCGAGCACCGCCGCCATCGCGAGCAGCGCCCAGAAGCCGGCATTTCCGAAAGGCAGGACGTGAGCCTCCAGGACGCCCACCGCGCCGCCCATCATGAGAAGCGGCGCCAGGGTGCCGCCCGAGGTTCCCGAGGCGAGCGCGATGACCCAGATGACGGCTTTGACGACGAGCAGCGCTATCGCCGCGTGCATCAACACCGTGCCATCGATCAGCGCCTGGATGTTGTCGTAGCCCACGCCGAGGGCGGCCGGATCGAAGAGGCCGCCGATGCCGACGACGATGCCGGCGAGCGCCGGCCACCACATCCAGTGGATCGGCAGCTTCTCGAACAGCTCCTCGATCCAGTAGAGGCCGCCGGTGGTGACGGCGGACTGCAGCCCCGCCACCACGCCGACCGCGGCGCACGCCGCCAGCCCCCACCACGGCATCACGGGGATGCCGGTATGCGGAAAGAGCGGCCACGCGCCCACGAGCCAGGGACGCCAGGCCATCGCGACGATGGCGGAGACGACCACCGGCACGAAGCTGCGCGGCTTCCACTCGAAGAGCATCACCTCGATGGCGAGGAGCACCGCGGCCACCGGCGTGCCGAAGATCGCCGTCATGCCGGCGGCGGCGCCGGCAACCAACAGCGTCTTGCGCTCCGCGGAGCTCAGATGGAAGAACTGAGCGAAGAGCGAGCCCAGCGCGCCGCCGGTCATGATGATGGGGCCCTCGGCGCCGAACGGGCCGCCGGTGCCGATCGCGATCGCGGAGGACAGCGGCTTCAACACCGCGACCTTCGGCTCTATCCGGCTCTGACCGATGAGGATGGCCTCCAGCGCCTCCGGGATGCCGTGTCCGCGGATCTTCGGCGAGCCGTAGCGGGCCATGAGCCCGACGATCAGCCCGCCGACGACCGGGATGAGGACCGAGGCGGGGCCCAGCCTGGCGTGGCTGAGGTAGGAGGTCGCCGTGGAGAGAACATGGAAGTAGGCGAGATTGGTGACGAGCGCGATGAGCTTGAGGAGCACCCAGGCCGCGCCCGCGCCGAAGCTGCCCGTGACGATCGCCATCGCGGACAGCACGAGCAGGCGCCTGTCGGCGGTGAAGTCGCGCAGGGTGTCGTGCACCCCGAGGGTGGAAACTGAGCTCTTCATGACTCTCCGGTGAGATTGCGCGGCGGGCGCGGCGCTTTTATATCGTAATGCGATATTATTCTCCCTGAGAAATCCGATGTCCGCCACCCCCAAAAGGCAGAGCCCGCAGGCCGCGCCCAGCCACGAGCTGGCGCCGCACGACTACGAGACTCTGGCGGAATTCCGCTATCTGCTGATGCGCTTCGCGGCATTCAGCGAGCAGGCGGCGCATGCGGCGGGGCTGGCGCCGCGGCAGCATCAGGCGCTGCTCGCCATCAAGGGCTATCCGGGGCGCGGGGAGGTGACGATCGGGGATCTGGCGGAGCGTCTCGGCATCCGCCATCACAGCACCGTCGGCCTCGTCGACCGTCTGGTGAGCCGGGGCCATCTCGTGCGCCGGGAAGATCCGCACGACCGGCGCCGGATTTTTCTGTCGCTCACCGCCTCCGGTGAGCAGGCGCTCGCGGGCCTCTCTGCGGCCCATCGGCGGGAGCTGCGTCGCGTCGCGCCCCTGTTGAAATCGCTGCTCGGCCGGCTGGGGCCGGAGGAGCTTCACGGCGGGACCTGAGCCCGGAGGCGCTGCCAGACCGGAGCGCGATCCCGGGAGCGGATCAGCGCCCCTGCAGGTGGCGGCTGACTTGCGCCGCGGCACGGGCTCCGCTGCGCAAGGCGCCGGTGACGGTGGCCGCTTCGCCCGTCGTGTCCGTCGCCTCGCCGGCGAAGAAGAGCGAGCCCTCGGCCGGCGTTGCCAACACCTCGCGCGCATGGCCGCCGCCAGCCGCCACGTAGCTGTAGGCGCCGCGCGCGAAAGGGTCGCGGCTCCAGTTGTGGACGTGGGCCGCCACGAGATCCTGCTCCGCGTCCGAGCCCTGAAGGATCGTACCGATGCAGTCCACGGCCTGCTGGATGATCTCTTCTTCCGGCAGCTCGCAGAGACGCTCCGCGGACGGGCCTCCGACCCAGGCGTTGAGCAGCGGGGCGCGCGCCGGGAGCGCCGTCCAGAACGTGGGAAAGGGCTTGCCCGGCGCGTGAAAGAACGACGCGTCGGCGTAGCGGCCGCCGTCGCACTGTTCCCAGAACGGCCGCCGGAACCGGAGCATGACTTTCAACACCGGACCGGAGAGGAGCCGCTCGAGCGCAGGCTCCTTCGACGTCAGCGGCGGCGTGAATCGGATGGCGCCGCGGGCGCCCGCGGGAGCCTTCAGCACGCCGAGCGGAACGGTGACGACGGCTTTGCGCGCCGTCGCTCGCAAGGGCGTGCCCCGCGATTCGGCCTCGACCTCGACCGCGCGGCCGCTCCAGCGGATCGCCGTCACCACCGTCTGGAGCCGCAGCCGCGCGCTCGTGCGGTCGAGGTCGGCGCAGAGCGCGAGCAGCGCCGTGCGATAGCCTCCGGCGGGTCGGGATTGCGAGGAGTCCAACATGCCGCCCGAGCGCCATTCCTCGGCGATGGAGTGCAGGCTCACGAGGCGCGGGTCCGCCGCATCGAAGCCCGACACGAACGCGCGCGCGAGCGAGCGCGCGTCCTCGGACAGCCCGCGCCCGCCGCCGCGCACCAGGAAATCCTCCAGAGGGACGTCGGGCT
Source organism: Steroidobacteraceae bacterium (assembly GCA_035545455.1). GTDB lineage: Bacteria > Pseudomonadota > Gammaproteobacteria > Steroidobacterales > Steroidobacteraceae > 13-2-20CM-66-19. The sequence goes on along the minus strand of DASZYK010000148.1, from coordinate 3,811 downwards.
TCGAGAGCACGTCGGCGGCCTCGAACGCGGACCGCACCTGACCGAGGAGGCTCTCCGCGCGGCGTTGCAGGCGTCCGTCGATCAGCGACCAGTGCTCACCGGAAGCGTCGATCGCCGGCGCTCCCGCCCGGCGCAGCAGCTCGGCGATCTCCGGCGAGTCGCCGTGGATGAATTCCGCGCCGAGCTCCATGGGAACAGGGAGATCCGGCTCGATGCGCGTGCAGATGCGCCCGCCGATGCGGTCGCGGGCTTCCAGGATCGAAACGGTGTGCCCCGACCGGGCGAGCGCAGCGGCCGCGGCCAGTCCCGCGGCCCCGGCGCCGATCACGATGACATCCAACGGGTCCGCCATGGCTCACGCTCCGACATCCGCCCACCCGCTCATAACGCGCTCGGGACGAGTGTGGCTCCGGCACGAGGCTCGGCGCCCGCGCCCCGCGAAAGCTCGCGGCTCGAGCGGTCAGTCTCCGGTTGCCTCTCCCGCCGGGATGATGATGCGGGCGCCGCGGCGGTAGCTCCAATAGGCCTCGGCCCAGTCGATGAGCACCACGAGCCGGTTGCGAAAGCCGATCAGGAAATAGACGTGCGCGATGAGCCATACCCACCAGGCGAGGAGCCCGGAGAGACGGATGCGGCCGAAATCGGCGACCGCGGCCATTCGGCCGATGGTGGCGAGCGAGCCGTAGTCCCGGTACCGGAAGGCGGGCGCCGGCCGGCCGGCCAGCGCGGCCATGACGGCTTTGGCCGCATGGCGGCCCATCTGCTTCGCCGCCGGCGCGATCGCAGGGACGGGGGCCACGTCTTGCGGTACGGCCAGGTCGCCGACGACGAACACTTCGGGATGGTGGGGCAGGGAGAGCTGTGCGGTCACCGGCACCCGGCCGGCGCGGTCGACGGCGACGTCGAGCTTCGCTCCCAGGGGAGAGGCGGCCACACCGGCGGCCCACAGCACGGTACGCGCGGCGATCCGCTCGCCGCCGATCGACACGCCCCGCTCGTCCACCTCCGTGACCGGGTGACCGGTGCGCACCATGACCCCGAGCCGCTGCAGCTGGCTCGCCGCCTTGAGCGAGAGCGACGGGGGAAATGCCGGCAGGACACGCGGGCCCGCCTCGATCAGGAGGACCTTCGCAGCCGCCGGGTCGATGTGACGGAACTCGCGTTTCAGCGTGTGGCGCGCGATTTCCGCGAGCGTGCCGGCCAGCTCGACGCCGGTCGCTCCTCCCCCGACGATCAGGAAGGTGAGCCATTCGGTCTGCTCGATGGGATTGTCGGTCGCTTCCGCGCGCTCGAAAGCGGTGAGGATGCGTGCGCGAATCCCCAAGGCGTCATTCAGGGTCTTGAGGCCCGGCGCGTACCGCGCCCAGTCGTCGTGACCGAAATAAGCGTGCGTGCTCCCCGTTGCGACGATCAGGAAGTCATAGGGATGCCACGCGCCGTCGACCTCGACCGTCCGGTCCTGCAGCCGGATCGAGCGCACCTCGCCGAGCAACACCGTCGCGTTCCGCTGCGAGCGAAGTATGTGCCGCAGCGGGGCCGCGATGGAGGGCGCGGCGAGGCCCGCGGTCGCCACCTGGTAGAGGAGCGGTTGAAAAGTATGATGATTGAAGCGGTCGATCAGTAGAACGTCGACTGGCGCCGATCGCAGCTCACGCACGGCGGTGAGTCCCGCAAAGCCGCCGCCGATGACGATGATTCGTGGCCGGTGCTGCATCGCGATTGCCAATCAGGCGCGTAGAGGGGCGCCTCGCCCGCAATCTTACGCCTGGACGGGAGGCGAGGGTCCGCAGTTTGCCCTGCCCCGGATCGGTGCGCGCGCCCGATGAGCGCAAGAATCGCGCTCGGAGCGAAGTCGCACCACTCCACGCCGAAGCCGCTCTCGTCCGCTCGCACCACATAGGCCGCAATGCGGTGGGAGTCGTCCGGGTGATGAGGCCCGGCGCTCAACTCCACCCATACTCTGTTCAACATCGCAAGGGCGGCGCGCGTCTCGACATATCCGCCGCTCAGGCTCGCATTCCTCAGCCTGGCGAGGGCCGCCGAGCGCCGCCCACTACCCTGCAGGCGAACGGAAAAGCCGAGTGCATGGCGTACGCCCCATCGGTGCTCCATCGCGGGTCTCCACGTCGACATGATGCGATCGTGTCACCGCCCGCTGATGAAACATATACGCACATGCCGCGAGCGGCCGGGTCCGCGCCACAGGGAGCTCTGCGCATCGCCTTCAGCGGCGCCGTAGGGAGCTCGCGCGAGGCCTCAGGCCCGACGGAGCGCTTCCGTGGTCATGCCGGACCGCGCCATACCATAATGACGGCATGCGCGGCCCGTCCCACTGGCGAGAGCATGTTCCGGCACCCTGATACGGCCGGGGCGATCCTCGTCATGGCCCTTTACGTGATCTGCGCAGTGTCGGGTGCCTTGCACGCGCTGCTGACCAAGCCGGACCCGCGCAGCGCGCTCGGTTGGATCGCGACGTGCTGGCTGCTGCCCATCGCCGGATCCGCGCTTTACGTTCTGTTCGGCGTGAATCGGGTGCGAACGCGCGCCAGGCAACTCCGGGCGGGCCTGTATTCCGTCACGACCGTACCGGACATCGAGCTTCCGGAGGATCTTGCGACCCAGCTGACACGCATCGGCGACGCCGTGACTCAGCGGCCGATTCTGGCCGGCAACGAGGTCGTGAAGCTCGAGAACGGTGAGAATGCCTTTCCCCTGATGCTGGCGGCGATCGCGGACGCGCGCCACTCGATCTGGCTTTCGACCTATATCTTCGAGACCGACCCCGTGGGCAGGCAGTTCATCGCGGCCCTCGCCGCGGCCGCCGCCCGGGGAGTGCAGACCCGCGTCCTGGTGGACGGCATCGGCGAGTGGTACAGCCGGCCGCGCGCCGTCGGCCTGCTGCGCCGCAGCGGAGTGCGGGCCGCTCGATTCCTGCCGCCGCGGCTCGCGCCGCCCGTGCTGTCGCTGAATCTGCGCAACCACCGCAAGCTCCTCATCGTGGACGGGAAAGCGGCATTCGCGGGCGGCATGAACATCGGCGGCCGGGAGGTCGGCAAGGCGGCAGGCCGGCGCATGGCGGACCTTCATTTCCGGATTCTGGGCCCTGCGGTGGCTCAGCTCGCGGAAAGCTTCGCCGCCGACTGGCTCTTCGCCACCGGCGAATTGCTGACTCTCCCCCCGCGCGGTACCCACGTCGGCAGCAGCGTCTGTCGGGTCATCACCGAGGGGCCGGACGAGGACAACGACAAGCTGCTCTTCGTCATCCTGGGCGCCATCTCCGCCGCGCACCGCCAGGTGCTCATCATGACACCCTACTTCATCCCGCCGCCGGAGCTCACCGCTGCGCTGCAGACGGCGGCGCTGCGTGGCGTGGAGGTCTGCCTGGTGCTGCCCGCGCGCAGCAATCTGCGCTACGTCGACTGGGCGACGCGGCGCTGGCTGCCCGCGCTGCTCGAGCGCGGCGTGCAGGTGTTCCTGCAGCCGCCGCCGTTCTCCCACACGAAGCTGGTCGTCGTCGACGGCTGCTACGCCCAGATCGGCTCGGCCAACCTCGACCCGAGAAGCCTGCGGTTGAATTTCGAGATCGCCGTCGAGATCTACGATGCGGCGGTGTGCGCGCAGCTCGCGGAGTACATCCTGTCGGCGCGCAATCACGCGCTGCGCTTCTCCGCGCAGGATTGCGCGCGGCAGGGCATCGCGGGCCGCGTTCGCGACAGTCTCTGCTGGTTGTTCTCGCCGTACCTGTAGCGCCGTGCCGGTAGCCGGGCGCGCGCCTAGGATGCGACGGTCTCGCGCCGCGGCGCGAGCAGCG
>DASZYK010000147.1:0-1618 GCA_035545455.1 Steroidobacteraceae bacterium | reverse complement strand
GTCCGCTAGAGCTCCCCGGCCTGTCAGGAGAGTCCGGCCGCGCGCGCCGTCAGGAGCGATCCTGCGCCGATGACGACGGCTCCGACGATTCGTGCGATGCGCTCGCCCGCCGGCGCCAGCCGCTCGAGCGTGACGGCAGCCGTCACGGCGATCATCGCGGGCGCATCCATGACTCCAGTGACGAGCAGGACCGCCGTGAGGCCGGCACAGCACTGGCTGCAATGAAAGCCGAGGCGCAGCCCGTGTCTCAATGCGCCCGACAGGTCGGCCCGCAAGGCACGGCCGCAGTGGGCCGGCTCGCGGCGACAGTGAGTGCGGCAGCGGGCGAGCAGGCGCGCCTTCCACCGGGTGAGCTGCAGCAGTCCCGCGATCAGCACGACCAGGCCGGTCGCGGCCGGCGCGGCGTGCGCCAGCACCGGGTAGCTCGCTGCGGCTGCCGTCGCGGCGGCGCCCAGTGGATACACCGCCGCGCCGAGCAGCGTCCAGACCAGGAAGTAGCCGCCTGCGACGAGGAGCATCAGCAGGGTCGACCGCGAGCCCCGCACCCCACCGACGGCCCGGCGGTACTGCCACAACATCGGTACCAGGGATGGCAGCATCATCGCCGCCATCATCACGGTCCACATGCCGAGAAACGAAGCCCCGGCGGCGATCCAACCCTGGCCGCACATCGGCATCCATGCCGATGTCGTCGTTCCGCCGCCGGGCATCGGCATGGCGCCCATGGCCCGGCTCAACGCTCCCCGTACTCGTCGTGGCGCCGCCACCAGGGGCCTTTCTCGTTCCGTCCGCGCGGCGCGCGGTCGAGCCACTGGTAGGCGCCCCAGAGCCCATCCAGACCTCGCGCATACGTGGAGTAGGTGTGATAGACGACACCGCCCTCCAGAACGAAGGCGCTCATGCCGGGCCGGTCGCGCCTGTAGGTATTGACGTCGGTGCCGCACGAGGCGGCGAATTGAGCCACCGGCAGGGGCACCGATGCCGCATCCAGCACGTGGGCGCCGCGCTGATAGTTGTACTCCGTGCCGCCCGTCCGCTGCTGCGCCTCAGTGATCGAGATGTTGAAATCGAAATTGAAGTCGGTGCCGAAGGAGGATGCCCAGGGGAACGTCCAGCCCATCCGCCGCTCGTACTGCTGCAGCTTCGGCAGCGGCGCGCGCGACACCGCGCACAGCATGACGTCGTGATTCGCGAGGTGAACGGCGAACCCGTTGAAACCGTCGGCGATCATCGAGCAGGACGGGCAGCCCGCGGCATAGTCGGGCCCGAACATGAAGTGATAGACGAGAAGCTGCGAGCGTCCGCGGAAGAGCTCCGCGAGCGATGCGCTCCCCTCGTCGGTCTCGAACCGATAGTCCTCGTCGATGCGGACCCAAGGCAACGCCTGGCGCCGCTGCGCGAGCCCGTCGCTGAGACGCGTGAGCTCCTTCTCCGCCTCGAGCAGCTCGAGGCGCGCCGCGAGCCACTGCTCGCGTGTTCCGACCGGATGGGCGGGTTGGGTTGCCGTCGCCGTTTTGCGAGGCCCCGTCCCCGTGCCCTCTGAGCCCCTTGTTCGCGAGTGCATATTCATGGGGACACCCCTTCGGGCCGGCTGGCGCCGTCCAAAATCGTTCCGGAC
>DASZYK010000146.1:0-4623 GCA_035545455.1 Steroidobacteraceae bacterium | reverse complement strand
AGCGTGAGCCGGCGTGCCCGGCCGCTTGCCCTCTATTACTTCGGCGGCGATCGCGGCGAGCTGCGTCAGCTGCTCGACCGGACCGTCTCGGGCGGAGTGACGGTGAATGACATCGCCGCGCACTTTCTCGTGCAGGAGCTGCCATTCGGCGGCGTGGGCGCGAGCGGCATGGGCGCCTATCACGGCGAGCAGGGCTTCCGGCAATTCAGTCATGCGCGCGCAGTATTCAGGCAGACGCGCCTCGACCTGGCCGGCCTCATCGGACTGCGGCCGCCCTACGGCGCGCGCCTGCGCTGGGCTCTCAGGATGCTGATCGGCCGCTGACCGGCAGGGCCGTCAGGCGGCCCGCCCGGTCCGCTCCTGCTCGAGCTCGCGGCGCAGGATCTTGCCGATCTGGGTCTTGGGCAGCGACTGCCTGAACTCCACATGGCGCGGCACCTTGTAGGGGGTGAGTCGCGTGCGGCAATGCTCGATCAGCTCTTCCGGTGTCACCCTGGCCCCCGGCCGCAATACCACGAAAATCTTGACCGCCTGTCCCGAGCGGACGTCCGGCAGCCCGATGCAGCCGCACTCGAGCACCGCCGAATGCTCGGTGACGACGCTTTCCACCTCGTTCGGAAACACCTTGAATCCCGACACGTTGATCAGGTCCTTCTTGCGGTCGACGATGCGCAGGTATCCCGAAGGCTCGAGGACGGCGACATCGCCCGTGCGCAGCCATCCGTCGGCGGTCAGGACATCGGCCGTCTCCTGCGGCCGCTTCCAGTAACCGCGCATCACCTGCGGACCGCGCACCCAGAGCTCGCCTGCTTCGCCGGCCGCGAGCTCCACGTCGCCCTCCCGGATGCTGATCTCGGTGCCGGGCAGGGCCAAGCCTACCGTCCCGATGCGTGGCTGATCGGGAGGATTGCAGGCAATGACCGGCGAGGCCTCCGTGAGCCCGTAGCCCTCGAGAAGCGGACGGCCGGTGATTCGCCGCCACTGTTCCTCGACGCTCGGATGCAGCGCCGCGCCGCCGGCGGCTCCCAGCTTCAGGTGCGAGAAATCGAGCCGCGCGAAATCCGGCTGCGCGAGCAGCGCCGCATACAGCGTGTTCACCCCGGTGATCATGGAGAACGGCCAGCGGGCCAGCTCCCTCACCAGGCCCGGGATGTCCCGCGGGTTGGTGATGAGCACGTTGAGGCCTCCCTGATCGAGAAACAACAGGCAGTTGCAGGTGAGGCAAAACACGTGGTAAAGCGGCAGCGGGGTGATCATCACCTCGCGGCCGCTCTCGATCACCCCTCCCCAGAACATGCGAATCTGCGTGAGATTCGCCACCATGTTGCCATGCGTCAGCATGGCGCCTTTCGGCGTGCCGGTCGTTCCGCCGGTGTATTGCAGGAACGCCAGGCCGTCCGGTCTCACCGCCGGCGGCTCGAACCGCACGGCCGCGCCGCGCGCCAGCGCCTGACGCAGGCTCACGGCCTGCGGAAGATCGAATCGCGGCACCATGTGCCTGACGTGCCGGAGGAGAAAGTTGACCGCCGTGCGCTTCGGCAGCGAGGCGAGATCGGCGGCTCCCGTGACGATGACCTGCCGGACCGACGTGTCGCCGATCACCTGCGCGAGCACGTGGGCGAAATTCTCCAGGATCACGATGGCGCTCGCGCCGGAATCGATCAGCTGATGCCGCAGCTCCCTTGGCGTGTAGAGCGGATTGGTGTTGACGACCGTGAGCCCCGCGCGCAGCGCGGCGAAGAGCGCTACCGGGTACTGGAGCACGTTCGGCATCATGAGGGCCACCCGCTCTCCGGGCGCGAGACCGACATCGAGGAAGTACGCGGCCAGCTGGCCGGAGAGCCGCTCGAGGTCCGCGAAGCGCAGTGTCACCCCGAGGTTGTGATACGCCGGGCGGTCGCCGAAGCGCGCGCAGCTCTCATGGAAAATGCTGACCAGGGTGGCGCCGGCGGCGACTTCCGTCTGCGGCCGGCTCTCGGGAGATGAATCCGCATGCTTCATGCGCCCGACGCTAGCGCGTGCGAGTCAGCCCCGCAATCGGGATCTTCCGCAGCGCCGCCGATTACTCGGCCTCTGCCAGAGCGGCGCGGTCCCCAAGAAAAAAGGCGCGCAGCGCCGCGATACCCTGCTCGAGATCGAGCTTTCGCTGCGCCAGCCAGTCGTCGTTGAAATACGTCGACGCGTAGCGTTCCCCCGGATCGCACAGGATCGACACCACCGACCCGGACTCGCCGCGCGCAGCCATCTCGCCGATGAGGCGCGCGCAGGCCCAGACATTCGTGCCGGTCGAGCCGCCGCAGCGCCGGCCGAGCCGCTCACTGATCTCGCGCATGGCCGCGATGCTCTGGGCATCCGAGACCGCGATCATCCGATCGACCACCTCCGGGATGAAGGACGGCTCCACGCTGCGCCGGCCGATGCCCTCGATGCACGAGTCGCATCGCTCGATCTGAGTGATGCGCCGGTCGGCGAAATGCCGGTGGAAAACGGAGTCCGTGGGATCACTGACGCAGATCTCCGTCGCGTAGCGTTTGTAGCGCACGAATCGCCCGAGCGTCGCCGACGTTCCGCCCGTCCCCGCTCCGCACACGATCCAGCGGGGAATCGGGTGCGGCTCCTCGCTCAGCTGGCGGAAGATCGACTCGGCGATGTTGTTGTTGCCGCGCCAGTCCGTCGCGCGCTCCGCATACTTGAATTGATCCATGAAATGCCCGGCGACCGACCGGGCGAGGCGCTCGGCCTCGACGTGCACGGTCATCGGGTCGTCCACGAAGTGGCACTCGCCCCCGTGGAATGCGATCGCAGCGATCTTCTCCGCCGCGGTGGACTTCGGGACGACGGCGATGAATCGCAAGCCCAGCATGCGTGCGAAATAAGCCTCCGACACGGCCGTCGATCCGCTCGATGCCTCGACGACGGGCGATTCCGGGCCGAGCCAGCCGTTGCAGAGCGCATAGAGAAAGAGCGAGCGGGCGAGCCGATGCTTCAGGCTTCCGGTCGGATGACTCGATTCGTCCTTGAGATACAGCTCGATGCCGGGATAGTACGGCAGCCCGACCCGGATCAGGTGCGTGTCCGCCGACCGGTTGAAGTCCGCTTCGATCCGCCGGACCGCATCCGCGATCCAGGCCCTGTGTGCGGCACGGACGGGTTGTCTGATCGGACGCTCTTCGTCGGCGGAGGCATTGGGTATCATGGCCGAGAGCCGTGTCTTCGATGAGCGGCCATTCTACGCGGCTCAGCCGCCGGATGGGCGCGACGAGCGGCGGGCTCGCGACCTACCCCGGCTGCGGGCCGGCGTGTATATTGCCGGGCTTTCGGGGGGGTGCAACGATGTCGCGAGCGTTGACGCGCAAGTTCCTGCTGGCGTTGGGCAGCCTGTCATTGACCTGCCTCGCCGCGGCGGCGATGGCCGACCCCGCCCCGCCGGCCGGCCCGCAGATGCTGGGCTTCACTCCATCGGGCGCGGCGCGGGAGCGCGATCTCGAAGAGCGCTTCGACGCCCGGCTCAGTGCTCCGGAGATGCGCGCCTGGCTGCGGCAGCTGTCCTCCGCCCCCAACCAGGCCGGCTCCCCGCACGACAAAGCCAATGCCGAATTCCTCCTGGCGCAGCTCAGGAAGTGGGGCTGGGACGCGCGCATCGAGACATTCGACGTGCTGGATCCAACGCCGAGACAGCAGCTCCTCGAGATGGTCGCTCCGACAACCTTCAGAGCGACGCTGCACGAGCCGCCGGTGGAGGGAGACCGCACATCCGACCTCGGAGGCGCCCTGCCGCCGTACAACGTGTATGGCGCGGATGGTGACGTCACTGCACCGCTGGTGTACGTCAACTACGGAATGGCCGCCGATTACGAGGAGCTTGCGCGCTACGGCGTCAGCGTAAAGGGAAAGATCGTCATCGCGCGCTACGGCGAAGGCTGGCGCGGCTTGAAGCCGCAGCTGGCGTATGAGCACGGGGCGGTCGGATGCCTCATCTATTCCGACCCGCGCGATGACGGCTACTTCCAAGGTGACGCCTATCCCGAAGGAGGCTGGCGTCCGCCCGAGGGCGTGCAACGCGGGTCGGTGATGAACATGGAGCTGTATCCCGGCGACCCGACGACGCCCGGATACGGCTCGGTTCCGGGCGCGAAGCACGTGCCCGTCAAAGACGCCGCGCCGGTCATGAAGATTCCGGTGCTGCCGATATCCTACGCCGACGCGATGCCGTTGCTGCGGGCACTGCGCGGGCCGGTCGCGCCGGCGGGCTGGCGCGGGGCGCTGCCGCTCACGTATCACCTCGGCGCGGGGCCCGCGGAGGTGCATCTGCTCGTGAAGTCCGACTGGAGCCTGCAGCCGATCTACGACGTGATCGCCGTCCTCAGAGGCTCCACGGACAGGGATCAGTGGGTGATCCGCGGCAACCATCACGACGGCTGGGTGTTCGGTGCCTGGGACCCGCTCGCGGGCACCGTTGCACTCATGGGCGAAGCCAAGGCGCTCGGCGCCCTGCACCGGCAGGGCTGGCGTCCCAGGCGCACGATCGTGTACGCGAGCTGGGACGGCGAGGAGCCGATGCTCCTCGGCTCCACCGAGTGGGCCGAGACACACGCGAAGGAGCTGCAGCAGAATGCGGTGTTG
>DASZYK010000145.1:0-8082 GCA_035545455.1 Steroidobacteraceae bacterium | reverse complement strand
CCAGGTGCGCAACATCGCGGAAGTGACCACGGCCGTGGCGCGCGGGGACCTCTCGCGCAAGATCACGGTGGACGTGCGCGGGGAGATCCTGCAGCTGAAGGAAGCGATCAACACGATGGTGGATCAGCTGCGCTCGTTCGCGTCCGAGGTGACGCGCGTGGCGCGCGAGGTCGGCACCGAAGGCAAGCTCGGCGGCCAGGCGGCCGTGCCCGGCGCCGCCGGCACCTGGAAGGACCTGACCGACAGCGTGAACTCCATGGCCGGCAACCTCACCGGCCAGGTGCGCAACATCGCGGAGGTGGCGACGGCCATCGCGCGCGGGGACCTCTCCCGCAAGATCACCGCGGATGTCAAGGGTGAGATCCTCGAGCTCAAAAACACCGTCAACACCATGGTGGATCAGCTCAACAGCTTCGCCGCCGAGGTGACGCGCGTCGCGCGCGAGGTGGGCACCGAGGGCAAGCTCGGCGGCCAGGCCGAGGTGAAGGACGTGAGCGGCGTGTGGAAGGACCTCACCGACAACGTCAATTTCATGGCGAGCAATCTCACCGGCCAGGTGCGCAACATCGCGGAGGTGGCGACGGCGATCGCGCGTGGCGACCTGTCGCGCAAGATCACGGTGGACGTGCGTGGCGAGATCCTGCAGCTGAAGGAGACCATCAACACGATGGTGGATCAGCTCAACAGCTTCGCCGCCGAGGTGACACGCGTCGCGCGCGAAGTCGGCAGCGAGGGCAAGCTGGGAGGCCAGGCGGTCGTGCCGGGCGTCGCCGGCACCTGGAAGGACCTCACCGACAACGTCAATTCCATGGCGCGCAACCTCACGGGTCAGGTGCGCAACATCGCGGAGGTGACCACGGCGGTCGCGCGCGGGGACCTGTCACGCAAGATCACGGTCGACGTCAGGGGCGAGATCCTCGAGCTCAAGAACACCAGCAATACGATGGTCGACCAGCTCAACAGCTTCGCCGCCGAGGTGACGCGGCTCGCGCGCGAGGTCGGCACCGAAGGCAAGCTCGGCGGGCAGGCCGAAGTGCCGGAGGTCGCGGGCACCTGGAAGGACCTCACCGACAACGTCAACGTGATGGCGAACAACCTGACGAACCAGGTGCGCGGCATCGTCAAGGTGGTGACCGCGGTCGCGAACGGCGATCTCAGGCAGAGACTGACCGTCGAATCCAAGGGCGAGGTCGCGGCGCTGGCCGACACCATCAACAGCATGACCGACACGCTCGCGATCTTCGCCGATCAGGTGACGAGCGTGGCGCGCGAGGTGGGCGTGGAAGGCCGTCTCGGCGGCCAGGCGCACGTGCCGGGCGCCGCCGGCACCTGGAAGGACCTGACGGCCAACGTGAACCTGCTCGCCGCCAACCTCACCACCCAGGTGCGCGCCATCGCGGAGGTGGCGACCGCCGTGACCCAGGGCGACCTCACGCGCTCGATCCAGGTCGAGGCACGCGGCGAGGTATCGGAGCTCAAGGACAACATCAACGCCATGATCGGGAACCTCCGCGCCACGACGGAGCGCAACACCGAGCAGGACTGGCTGAAGACCAACATCGCGAAGTTCAGCCGCATGCTGCAGGGCCAGCGCGACCTCGTGACCGTGGGGCGGCTGCTGCTCTCGGAGCTCGCGCCGCTCGTCAACGGCCAGCAGGGCGTCATGTACGTCATGGAGTCGGCGAACGGGTCATCGTGCTTGAAGGAGCTCGCGAGCTACGCCGACGGCGCGCAGGAGATGCGCGATCCGCGCTTCTTCGCGATCGGCGAGGGGCTGGTCGGCCAGGCGGCCGCCGACCGGCGGCGGCTCCTCATCACCGATCTCGATGCGCACGCGATCGAAGTGCGCGGCGGCCTCGTCTCGGCCTGCCCGCGCAGCGTCATCGTGCTGCCGGTGCTCTTCGAGGGGGAGGTGAAGGCGGTGCTCGAGCTCGCCTCGCTGTACGATTTCACGCCCTCGCAGCTCGCCTTTCTCGAGCAGCTCACCGACAGCATCGGCGTGGTGCTGAACACGATCGAGGCGACGATGCGCACCGAGGAGCTGCTCAAGCAGTCGCAGCAGCTCGCGGTGGAGCTGCAGATGCAGCAGGGCGAGCTGCAGCAGACGAACGAGGAGCTCGCGACCAAGGCGCGCCTGCTCGCCGACCAGAACGTCGAGGTGGAGAGGAAGAACACCGAGATCGAGCTCGCCCGCAAGGCGCTCGAGGAAAAGGCGGCGGAGCTCGCGCTCACCTCCCGCTACAAGTCGGAATTTCTCGCCAACATGTCGCATGAGCTGCGCACGCCGCTCAACAGCATCCTCATCCTCGGCCAGCAGCTCTCGCAGAACAGCGAGGGCAACCTCACGGGGCGGCAGGTCGAGTACGCGCGCACCATCCACTCCGCGGGGACGGATCTCCTCAACCTCATCACCGATATCCTCGATCTGTCGAAGATCGAGTCGGGCACGGTCACCGTGGAGTACGAGGAGCTGAGCTTCGTGACGCTGCGGGAGACGCTCGAGCGCACCTTCCGGCACGAGGCGGAAAGCCGCAAGCTCGCCTTCACGCTGGACTTCGATGCGCGGCTCGCCCGCTCGATGACCACGGATTCCAAGCGCCTCCTGCAGATCCTGAAGAACCTGCTGTCGAATGCGTTCAAGTTCACGGAGCGCGGCGGCGTGCGGCTATACGTGACCCCGGCCACCGGCGGCTGGAACATCGATCATCCGAGTCTCAACCAGAGCGGCACGGTGATCGAGTTCTCCGTGAGCGATACCGGCATCGGCATCCCGCTCGAGAAGCAGCGGATCATCTTCGAGGCATTTCAACAGGCCGACGCCGGCACCGCGCGCAAGTACGGCGGCACGGGTCTCGGGCTCGCGATCAGCCGCGAGCTGGCGCAGCTCCTCGGCGGCGAGATCCGCTTGAGCAGCTCGCCCGGCTCGGGCAGCACGTTCACCCTCTATCTGCCGCTGTCGCACTCGAGTCATGTGAAGCAGCCCGCGGCCGGCGCCAAGCCGGCCGCGGCCGCCACTCTGCCGCCAGCGCGTACTGCCGCCGCGCGCGTCGAGGAGATTGCGGATGACCGCGAGGCCATCTCGCCCTCGGATGCCGTATTGCTCGTCGTGGAGGACGATCCGCATTACGCGCGCGTCCTGCTGGATCTCGCGCGCGGCAAGGGGTTCAAGGTGCTGGTGGCCGGCACCGGCGAGCGGGCGCTGTCGCTCGCGGCGAAGCACAGGCCGACCGCGATCTCGCTGGACGTCTTTCTGCCGGACATGCTCGGGTGGACGGTGCTCAATCAGCTGAAGCGCGATCCGGAGACGCGGCACATTCCGGTGCAGCTCCTCACGGTGGAGGACGAGCGTCAGTACGGCCTCGAGCGGGGCGCCTTCTCCTTCGTGACCAAGACGATCACCACCGAGAGCCTGGAAGAGGCGCTGGACCGCCTGAAGAGCTTCACCGCCGCCCGCTCGCGGCGGCTCCTCGTGATCGAGGACAATCCCGCGGAGCGGCTGAGCATCACGGAGCTCCTCGGCTCGGAGGACATCGAGATCACCACCGCCGAGAGCGGTGCGGCCGCGCTCGATCTCATGCGGGAGACGGCCTTCGACTGCGTGGTGCTCGATCTCGCGCTGCCCGACATCTCCGGGTTCGATCTGCTCGCCGAGGTGCAGAAGGATCCAGGTCTGCGCGATACCCCAATCGTCGTCTTCACGGGGCGCGAGCTCACGATGGAGGAGGAGACGGAGCTGCGGCAGCAGGCCAAGAGCATCGTGCTCAAGGGCGTGCGCTCGCCCGAGCGGCTGCTGGATGAGACGGCGCTCTTCCTGCACCGGGTGGTCGCCGATCTGCCGCCCGAGAAGCAGCATATGATCCGCTCGCTCCACGAGAGCGACGAGGCGCTCCGCGGCCGCAAGGTGCTGGTGGTCGACGACGACATCCGCAATGTGTTCGCTCTCAACAGTCTGCTCGAGCGGCATCAGATGCAGGTCATCAACGCAAGCAACGGCTATGAGGCCATCGATCTGCTCGAGCGGACGGACGATCTTTCCCTGGTGCTGATGGATGTCATGATGCCGGAGATGGACGGCTACGAGACGATGCGCCGCATCCGCACCAAGCCGCAGTTCAGACTGCTGCCGATCATCGCGCTCACCGCCAAGGCCATGAAGGGCGACCGTGAGAAATGTCTGGAGGCGGGCGCCTCCGACTATGTCGCCAAGCCCGTGAACAGCGAGCAGCTGCTGTCGCTGGTCAGGATGTGGCTGCGGCGTTGAGTGGCGCGGCGAGGGGTCCAAGATGATGTCAGCCACAGAAGTCAGAGATACCGTCAGCGTGCTTCTGGTCGATGACCAGCAGCAGCGGCTGCTCGCCTACCGCGCGCTCCTCGCCGATCTCGACCTCGATCTCGTGTGCGCCCGCTCGGGGCGCGAGGCGCTCGAGCTCCTCATGGACCGCGAGTTCGCCGTCGTGCTGCTCGACGTCAGCATGCCGGACATGGACGGTTTCGAGGCGGCGAAGCTGATCCACGAGCACCCGCGGTTCGAGCGGACCCCGATCATCTTCGTGACGGGCGTGCACCTCGATGACCTCGACCGGCTGAAGGGCTACTCGCTCGGCGCGGTCGACTACGTGTCGGTGCCGATCGTGCCGGAGATCCTGCGCAGCAAGGTCTGCGTGCTGGTCGAGCTCTATTGCAAGCGCAAGGAGCTGCAGCGGGCGAACGAGGAGCTCGGGCACGCCAACGCGCGCCTCTCGCAGGCGAACGTCGCCCTGCAGGAGGAGAAGACGCGCGAGATGGAGATCGTCAACCGGAGCCTGCAGCGCGCGAATTCCGAGCTCGAGGCCGCAAACCAGTCGCTGCAGAGCGAGATCGGCGAGCGCACGCGCGCCGAGCAGGCGCTGAAGCAGGCCGACCGCCACAAGGACGAGTTCCTGGCGATGCTCGCCCACGAGCTGCGCAACCCGCTGGCGCCGATCCACAACGCGGTCGAGCTGATGCGACTCAAGCCGCTCGACGATCCGCAGCTCAACTGGGCGCGCGATGTCATCGCGCGGCAGCTCACGCACCTCACGCGGCTGGTGGACGATCTGCTCGATGTCTCGCGCATCACCCGGGGCAAGATCAACCTGACCCGCCAGGTGGTCGAGCTCGAGGCGCTCATCTCGCGCGCGGTCGAGACGGTGCATCCACTCTTCGACGAGCACAGCCATCAGCTCACTCTCGAGCTGCACGAGCCGGGCGTGAAGATCTTCGGTGATCCGACGCGCCTTACACAGGCGATTGCCAACGTCCTCGGTAACGCCGCGAAATATACGGATACGGGCGGCAAGATCTCCCTGTCCGCGATGGTCCGCGGGTCGGACGTCGAAATCCGCGTGCGCGACAACGGAATTGGCATCAAGCCGGACCTGCTGCCACATGTCTTCGAGCTCTTCACCCAGCTGGATCGCAACGACGGCCGCACGCAGGGCGGTCTCGGCATCGGCCTCGCCCTGGTCCAGAGGCTGATACAGATGCATGGTGGTGAGGTGTCGGCGGCGAGCGATGGACCGGGGCAGGGGGCGGAGTTCCTGATCCGGCTGCCGCTGCTGCGCGAGGAAGCGGAACCGGCGCAATCGCGGCCTCCATCGGTTCCCGAGACGCCGCCTACCGGAAGCGAGATGGCTTCCGTCGTGGCGCCGCTGGTGTCGAAGGAGACGGCGCGCATGGCCCGCCGCATCCTCATAGCCGACGACAACAATGATGCGCTGGAGAGCCTGGCGACGCTGCTCGAGCTCAGCGGACACGAGGTCTATACGGCCACCAATGGCGGCACGGCGCTGCAATGCGCCGAGCGGCATCTGCCCGAGGTGGCGCTGCTCGACATCGGCATGCCCCTGCTGGATGGCTACGAGGTCGCCAAGCGCATCCGCGCGCAGCCCTGGGGACAGCGGATCACGCTGGTCGCGCTGACCGGCTGGGGCCAGGACTCCGACCGCCGCCGCTCGCGGGAGGCCGGATTCGACTCTCACCTGGTCAAGCCCCTGGACCTCGACACGCTGACGGACCTCCTGGCCCGCCTGCCGTCGAGTCCGCCGTCAGGCGCGTCCCAAGGCCGCACGGCCGCGAACGGCGGCTGAGCGCCACCGGGCCTGCCGCCGGTCGCGGCGGGGGCCGCCGGGGCGGTACGATTTGTCCCCCGGCCGCCGCCCGTGTAATCTTGCGCGCCCTGCCGAGGTGCGGTGACCGCTCCGCCTCTCGCCCGCAGCCGGGTCCCCGTCGTCTAGAGGCCCAGGACATCGCCCTTTCACGGCGGTAACACGGGTTCGAATCCCGTCGGGGACGCCAATCCAACCAAGGTGCACTTGTATTTGGATTGAGTTCGGGCTCGTCGGTGAGTTCTTGGTGCGTTTCGCGGGCTCTGTGCCGATTGCGCGATCGGTATGCGGCTCGGCCGGGAACCGCCCCCGAAATGCCGCAAGCCCAACTGAATTTCGGCACATTGCCACCGCGATGGCAGGCTCTCCGACGGAGTCATCCGTCACGCGCTGGCATCCGCCTGCACGTGGCCCTCGCCCATACCAGTCTTCTCTCTCGAGTCGATCGCTCCGAAAGGAAGCGATCCGCGGGCTCGAGAACGGCGATCGGGGCAGCAGGCGATTCGGACGAGAGAGCAAGCCTGGACGACGTACGGTAAAGCGCCCATCGGGCACGTAAGCAACCATTCGCAACAGCAGCGGCAACGCGTCGCTTGCCCCTGCCCGCCGCTTCGTCCAGGTGACCGCGACCTATTATGTGCCCCAGCGGCCAACGGCGGTGCGACGAGCCCGGCTTCCCTGAACTGCGGTAGCGACATGTTGATGGACTATCGACAATACGAAATCTCCGGAGCGAGCGCCGCCTCGAGAGATGCGTTCGAGCTCGCACTCGGTGCATTCCTCGGCTGGCGCGACGGCGCGAGACCCCATCTTGACCGCGCACTGTGCGAGTCGCCTGACTTTACGATGGCGCATGTGCTCGATGCCTATATGAGCCTGTGGAGCCGGGACATCAACCGGGTCCGACAGGCCCGGGCGGCCCATGCACGCACGTCGCGACTGCCCGCAACCGCACGCGAGCTGCTTCACCACGCCGCGATCGGTGCCGCACTGCGAGATGACTTCGAGATGCTCCGTGCTCTGCTCGATGATCTTCTGGAGCGGTATCCGCGCGATATCCTGGCGCTGCACGCCGGCCATGCCCTGGACTACCTCACCGGGGATCTCGAGCGAATGGCGCTACGCGTTCCGTCGGTGATCCCGGAGTGGTCCGCCGACCTGCCGGGATTCCATTCCTTGCTCGCGATGCAGGCATTCAGCGCCGTCGAATGCGCCAGATACGAGCTCGCACATGAATCGGCGCGCCAGGCGCTGGAACTGAACCCCTGGGATGCACGAGCCCACCACGCATTGGCGCACGCTCTCGAGATGACTGGAGCATCCGCCGCCGGCTTGCGCTGGATGCGCGAGCGTACTCCGTTCTGGTCCGTGGATACCGTCGCCGCAATTCACTGCTGGTGGCATTCGGCACTCTTTCACCTCGAGCTCGGGGACCGTGAGGCCGCACTCGAGCTCTACGACCGGCGCGTGCGGGCCGCGTGTTCTCCAGACATCGCCGATTTGATCGACGCGTCCGCGCTGCTGTGGCGTATCGAGCTGCAGGGTGGAGACGCCGGAAGGCGATGGCTCGAGCTCGCGCGCGCCTGGGAGCATCACCTGGCTGATGGCTACTGCAGCTTCAACGATCTGCATGCAATGCTGGCCTTCGCCGGAGCCGAAGACTGGCACAACGCGAAGCGCCTGGAGGCACGGCTGTTGCAGAGCCGCGAGCTTGCGACCCGATACGGGGAGACCACGCGGATCATCGGCTTGCCGGCGTGCCGCGGGATGCTCGCATACCGTCGTGGTGACTTCGAGCGGGCGGCTGAATTGCTCGGGATCATACCGGCCCTCGCCCGGCGGATCGGGGGAAGTCACGCGCAACGGGACATCATGTCCGCCACCTTGGCTGAGGCTGTCCATCGGGGCCACAGGCGCCGCTTGCGGGAGGCAGCGGCCTGACCCGGTTTCCTGGATC
>DASZYK010000144.1:0-2919 GCA_035545455.1 Steroidobacteraceae bacterium | reverse complement strand
GTAAGTCGGCATGATGACCGAGATGAGAGGATGTCTCACTCGCCGCCTCCCCGCCGGGTGATGAGATCGCGATAGGTCTGCGCGAGGCGGCTGCCGAGCGCCGGGAGTGACAGCTCCCGCTCGAAATGCGCGCGCACCGCGGCACGCAGGCCCGGACCCGGCTTCGAGGCGATTTCGAGCAGTGCGTCGGCGAGGCTCTGCGCATCGCCGCACCGCCAGAGCCGCCCGACCGCGCCCTCGCCCGTCAGTGCCCGGAAGGAGGGAATGTCCGTCACGAGCGGGGGCAGCCCGCAGGCGAGCGCCTCGATGAGCGCATAGCCGCTGCCCTCGCGGTGGCTGCCCGAGACGAAGACATCGGCGGCCCGCATCAGGGACTCGATTTCCCCGTGGGGCCGGCGCCCGAGAAGATGCACGCGCCCGCGCAGGCGCTCGTCGCGCTCGATCCGCATCGTGACCGCCCTGGCGAGCGGGGCCTCCCCGAAACAACACCAGAGCCTGACTGCCGGCAGCGCCGGCACCGCCCGGCTCACGCCCTCGAGCACGGTGAGCGGGTCCTTGTTGGCCGAGAGATGTCCCACCCAGAGAAGACAGGGATCGCCCTCGAGGCCGGTGTGCGCGCGCGCCGCGGACCGATCGCCCGGCAGGAAGCGGCTGGTCGACTCCGCGACGGCGTGGACCGACGTCCGCCCCGCGATCAGGCGGGCCTGCTCGAAAGGCCGGCTCTGGGGCTTCGAGCAGAACGCAACTGCGGACGCGGCGGCGAATGCCCGCCGATGAAGGCGCCGCCGCCAGAGGCGGGGCGGCCGGCTGGCATGATCCTGCAGCAGAATGGGCACCGCAGGCACCTGCGCCGCGAGCCGCAGGACCTCGCGCGGAAAGCCGAGGCCGTGCACGTGAATGACATCGGGGGCGAGGCCGCGAATCAACGCCGGCGCGTCCGTGCCGTCCGCGAAAAATACATACCTGACGCCGTTGCGGCTCAGGGTCTGCGCGCGGCTGCAGGCTTGCACCACGGTGACCCGCATGCCCCCTGCCTGCGCAGCCTCCGCGACATCGACCAGAGTCGGCCAGTCCTCCAGGAGCTGCGCCGGCTCGCGTCCCCGCGGATCGACGTGGAAACCGGCTTGCACGACATGCGGTGCGATGTTGTCCATGGACCCTGAGCCTAGAGGCCCGCCAGCCGCGGGTCCCACAGACGAACGAACCGCCTCGCGGCCTCCAGCTCCCAGGGTCCACGGTAGCGCTGGGAGCGATAGCGCCAGGAGGCGAGCGCCCGCAGCGCCTTCTTTCCCCAGGGGGGCGAGCGGACGTCGGTGACTGTTGGAAACCTGCACCCGAGCACGGTGGTGAAATCGCGGATGCGCCGCCGCAGACGGGGTGTCAGCCAGGGCGTATCCGTGTGACACCAGTACGAGAGCCAGCGCGGCTCGGCCCATTCCTCCGCGGTGGTTGGAAAGAGGAGCGGCGCGCCGGCCGCATCGCGCAGCTCACCCACCACCCGCTCCACGTGCGGGTCGCGAAGGCCCGCCGCCGGCGGCAACGGCGCGTACACGTAGAGCATGATCTCCGCCGCCGGATGAATGCGCTTGACGTGGCGGATGTATTCGAAGGTGCGCTCGGTCTCGCCCTCCGGGTCCTGCGGCGGCGCGAGCATGAACGACAGCTCGGGAATCACGCCGTTGGCGCGGCAGCGCTCGACCGCCTCCAGCGTTTGATCGGCGCGCGTGCCCTTGCGGGCATCGTGCAGCAGCCAGTCGCTCGGGGACTCCGCGCCGATGTAGGCCATGCGCAGCCGGCTGCGGCGCACCAGCGCCCAGGAGGCTGCCGACAGATTGACGAGCGCATCCGCGCGCGCGAAGCACCACCACGGCAGCTGCCGTCTCGCGAGCACCTCGAGGAGCGGCACCGTGTCGGCCTCACGGTCGAAGAAGTTGTTGTCGTAGAGGAGCAGTGAGTCCACCCCCAGGCGGCCCGTCAGCTCATCGAGGTCGCGCTCCAGCCGCTCCACGGGCGGCACGGCCGTCCTGCCGCGGTACATCGCCGCCACGCCGCAGAAGGTGCAGCGGAAACGGCAGCCTAGGGCCGCCTGATAGCCGCTCGTCCGGCGGCCGAGGTAGGTCCGCCCGAGGTAGCGCCGCGGATCGCCCAGGCGCTCGTACGGGAGGGCCCGCGCGTAGCTCGCGGTGGAGAACGCGCGGCGGGCGTTGTGCACGATCACGCCCTCGCGCCGCCAGGAGAGCCCCGCTACGGCCCCGAGAGCGGGCGCACCGGTGAAGATCGCTGCGAGCAGCTCGGTCAGGGTCTCCTCTCCCTGGCCTCTCACCACGTAGTCGACATAGGGCATCGCGAGACACGCGTCAGCGCAAAGCGTCGGAAAGTGCCCGCCCCATACGATCGGACTCCGCGGGAATCTGCCGCGAACCGCGCGCGAGAGCGCGATGGCGGAGCGAAGCTGCGGACCTCCCATGACGCTGACACCCAGCGCATCGGCCGCGGTGCCGTCGATCCTCTGCAGCACCGTCGAGATGAAGTCCCGATCCACGTTGCCATCGACGAGCTCGGTCTCGTATTCGTCCTCCAGCGCCGCGGCCAGATTCAGAATGGCGAGCGGAAACCGGGCGCTGCGCGCCTGGGCGATCGTGGGGTTGACCAGGACGATGCGCCGGCGTGCGCTCATGCGCACTCCCTCGCACCGTCGGCTACTCCTTCCGGGCGCCCTGCTGCGACGCTCCCGGACGGACCGGATAACTCCAGGCCCGGCTCGCCGGCCTCGAGATGGCGGAGCCGCCCGGCGATGAGGCTCGCGAGCGATTTCGGCCTGGCGTCGACGGCGACATCGGCCCAGTGTCCCGGTGGCCCGAGAGCGCGCGCGAGATCACGATCTCCGTACAGGGGAATTCCCGCAGCCATTACCAGGCG
>DASZYK010000143.1:0-4739 GCA_035545455.1 Steroidobacteraceae bacterium | reverse complement strand
AATTCCTGATGCGTGGGAACGAAGTACGCGGCGGTCATCCATACGCTGCTTTGAGCCGTGCGGATGGCTGTAAGAACGGTAGCGTAATAACGGGTTGCCAGCTTCGCCGGGCTGCTGCCGATCACGCGCACGATCTGCTTGTCCCGTGCGCGCTGCTCCGGAGCGTCGTCCGGCTCGAGAGCCGGACCCTTCTGCTCGCGCCAGTGCTGCCGAAAGAGCTTGGCCAGCTGCGGCACGACCGGTCCGCGGATCTCGAGATCGAGATCGTGCCACCCGGGATGGGCCGACGCGGGCGGCGGCCCGTCGCCCGATCCCCGAGCGAAGGACGGGGCGCTCTCGTAGGTCGTGCTGAGATTGACTCCGCCGACTATGGCGACCTCGTCGTCCGCGACCAGGATCTTGCGATGGTCACGGTCGTTCGGCGAGTAGTGTCCGGCCGCCCGCAGAGGGTTGATCGGGTT
Source organism: Steroidobacteraceae bacterium (assembly GCA_035545455.1). Taxonomy (GTDB): domain Bacteria; phylum Pseudomonadota; class Gammaproteobacteria; order Steroidobacterales; family Steroidobacteraceae; genus 13-2-20CM-66-19. The sequence continues at coordinate 4,278 of DASZYK010000143.1, read as the reverse complement.
GTATTCCACGAGCTTGACGCCGGCATCGCGCAGGCGGCTGAGGAACGGCGCGGGGTTGCCGAGCGAGCCGACTGCGTCGTAGATCACCCTGATGTGCACGCCGGCGCGGCTCTTCTCAACCAGCAGGTCGCTGAGGTGTTGGCCGTCGCACTGCACGTCCTGGAAGATGTAGTACTCGAGGTCGACGAAGTGCCTGGCGCCCTCGATGGCGCGGAACATCGCCGGAAAGGTCTGCGCGCCATCGCGCAGCACCTGCACGCTGTTGCCCGCATAGAGCGGGCCTTCCGCGACGATCTGCTCCACTGCCAGGTGCCGGTCCAGAGCATCGGCATCGGGCGCCTGAGCGGCGACGCGTGCGAGCACTCTCCTCGCCTGACGGGTCGACAGCGGTCCGTGTGTGCCATAGACCCGGATCGTCTGCGTGCCGGCGGCCTCCTGCAGCAGCTGTCGCTCGTTGACGACGGGAACGTGCGCGCAAGCCGAAATGCCGAGGATCGCGGCAGCGAGCAGGGTGAGAGTGCGGGCAGGATGCAAAGAAGCGCACCGGGGTGACGCCTCTGGTCGAGGCGCCGAGGCCTGGCATCAAGATTTGTGCCTGAAGCGCGGGCGAGGGGAAAGGGAATGCTGCGCTCGCCGTCCCGGCGCTGCGGCGCGATCGCGCGCCGGGCCGAGAAGAGTCAAGGAGCCGCGCACACCGGGACGTCAGAAGGTGAAAGTGATGGCCGCGGTGTAGAGCCGGGTGCCGTCGGTGTCAGGCATCTGGAAGTGCTCGTATTCGAGGCGCCCGCCGATCGGTCCCCAATGCGCCTGCAGACCGGCCCCCCACGCGAAGCTCGTCCCATTGCGATCGAGCGCGAACAGCGAGTTGTTCGGCCCCTGCAGGTCGCCGCTCAGCTTCCAGCGGGCGCCCCGCGCCGCTGACGCGGAAGGCTCGCCGGCGGCGTGGCCTCGCGCGATGTCCCGTCGGGGCACTCGAGCTTCACTACTTCAGCTTCCACCTCAAGCCGGCGAACACCTCGTTCTGAACCCGTATATCAGGCTCGTTGACGGTGGTGAACTTCAGCCAGCGGTAGCCGGCGAAGGCCGCCAGGCGCGACGTGAACGGCACCTCGGCGCCCGCGCTGAAGTCGTAGAGGTTGTGGGCCGAGCCGAAGGTCAGCACCCCGGGGGAGTAGAAGGCGCCGCCGAATGCGGCGATGCCCCAGCGGGGCAGCAGCGTGTAACGCGCGTCAACGCCGAAGGCGACGGCGAAGACGTCCGTCTTGTTCACGCCCGAGAGGAGCGCCAGGTAGCCCTGCGGGCCGACATCGATCTGCAGTCCCGGAACGATGTTGAGGTTGGTATGGAACATCAGGGCGGTCGAGGCGATGATGTCGCGATTCTCCGAGAGCAGGAATCCGTAATCGAGGTCGCTGCTCCCGCTCGTCACCGCCCATGGAGAGGGAGCGAGATAGCGCAGCTGCAGGACCTTGTTGCCGCCCGAAGCCTCGACGGCGGTATTGACGCCGGAGGGCCGCGGCACCTGCGCGTACAGCGCGCCTCCGGATGCGAGCAACAGAATTCCAAGAACGAGACCGTATTTCATGGCGTTGACCTCCCTATCCGCGGCCGGCCCGATTGCCAACTTTGCGGAATGATGGCGGGCGTGTCGCCAGATTTGTTCCCGCGCGGCGACAGGTACGGCTCGGGCGCGAGCCTGATGTCAGGCCAGCGTCGGCATCACCGTGCAGCTCGGCTGTGTTGCGAGGTAGTTGGGCTCAGTCTGCGCCTGCAGCGCGGCGCGCCCGATGGGCATGCCGGGACTCGAGCTCAGCGACCACGTGCTCGAGGCGCAGTCCCCGGCTTCGCAGCAGGAGCAGGAGGTGATAGAGGAGATCCGCGGACTCGGCGATCACCTTGTCATCCGTCTCCGCCACGGCCGCGAGCGCGACCTCGAGCCCTTCCTCGCCGACTTTCTGCGCAACGCGCTTCGGACCCTCGGCGAACACCCGCGCGGTGTAGCTGCCCTCGGGGCGGTCGGCCATGCGCTGCGCGATCACGCTCTCGAGCTCGCCGAGAAAGGCCAGCCTCGCGCCGTCGGTGAGCGCGTCATCACCGAAGCAGGTGGCGGTGCCGAGATGACAGACTGGGCCGGCGGGCAGGGCGGTCACCAGCAGGGTGTCGCGATCGCAATCGGCGCGGACGCCGACGAGCTCCAGCGTGTGGCCGGACGTCTCGCCTTTCTCCCACAGGCATCCGCGGCTGCGGCTGTAGAAGACGACGCGCCGGCGGGCGAGCGTCTCACCCAGCGCCTCGCGGCTCATGTAACCCAACATCAGCACGGCGCCGCTGCGCGCATGCTGGACGATGGCGGGCAGGAGGCCGCCTCCCTTGTCGAAGTCGAGTGTCGCGACATCGGCGAGGCCGAGCGGGGCGCCGGGAGCGGTGGTCTGGATCATGGCCGTATCTCGATTCCCGCGGCGCGCAGCGCCCGCTTGAGGTCCGGGATGGCGATGGCGCCCGTGTGAAAGACGCTCGCGGCGAGCGCGGCGTCGACGCCGGCGAGCCGGAACACGTCGGTGAAGTGCTCCGCCGCGCCCGCGCCGCCCGAGGCGACGAGCGGCACGCGGCAGATCTCCCTGACGGCCCGCAGCTGCTCGATGTCATATCCGCGGCGTACGCCGTCGCTGCCCATGCAGTTGAGCACGATCTCGCCCGCGCCGCGCTCCTGCACCTCGCGCACCCAGGCGATGACGTCGCGGCCGGACTCGCGCGTGCGCTGCGGGTCGCCGGTGAACTGATAGGCGCGGTAACCCTCGTGCGTGAGTTGACTGTCGATGCCGACGACGACGCACTGTGAGCCGAAGCGGGCGCTCAGCGCCCCGATCAGCGCGGGGTCGGCCAGCGCGGGCGAGTTGATCGATACCTTCTCCGCGCCGGCGTTGAGGACTTCCCCGGCATCGGCCACCGAGCGGATGCCGCCCGCCACGCAGAACGGGATGTCGAGCACGCGCGCCACGCGCCGCACCCAGCCGCGATCGACCGAGCGCCGCTCAGGGCTCGCCGTGATGTCGTAGAAGACGAGCTCGTCGGCGCCCTCGTCGCGGTACCGCGCGGCCAGCTCCATGATGTCGCCCACGACGCGATGGTCGCGGAAGCGCACACCCTTTACGACCTGGCCGTCGCGGACGTCGAGGCAGGGGATGATGCGTCTGGCAAGAATGGTCGCAGCTCCTCGGGTCTGATGCGCTCTTCGAGCAGGGCCTTGCCGCTCACCGCGGCGGCGGCGCCGGTCTGCGCGAGCGCCGCGAGATCGGCCGCATGCCGCACTCCGCCGGAGGCCTGCCAGGCGATGCGCGGAAAGCGCCCGACGGCATGGCGGTAGAGCTCGAGGCTGGGTCCGGCGAGCGCTCCGTCACGCTCGATGTCGGTGCAGAGAACGTGGCGCACCGCCGCCGCCGGATAGAGATCGAGCGCCTTCCAGAGCGAGATCGCCGTCCCCGACTGCCAGCCGCGGGTGCGCACCTGCGGCTCGCCGCGCGGATCGTGGCGGACGTCGAGCGCCAGACAGATGCGCTCGGCGCCGAACCGGCTCATCCAGCCGATCACCTCGTCCGGCCGCTCCACGGCGGCGCTGCCGACGACGACCCGCTCGATGCCGCTCGAGATGAGGTCCTCGATCACCTCCGCCGAGCGGATTCCGCCGCCCACCTGAAGTTTGAGCCCGCGCTCTGCGGCAAGCCCGACGATCACCTCGCGATTGGCCAGCACGCCGTCCCGCGCCCCGTCGAGGTCCACCACGTGCACCCAGCTCGCCCCCAGGGCCCGGTACTTCTCGAGGAGCCCGCGCGGGGAGTGCTCGTAGCGCGTCTCGGCCGCGAAATCGCCCTGATAGAGGCGCACGCAGCGGCCGCCGCGCAGATCGATTGCAGGAATCAACAACATCGGCCGGATGATCTCCGAATGCTCAAGTCAATCCGAGAAAGTTGCCGAGCAGGCGCGCCCCCGCGGCGGCGGAGCGCTCCGGGTGGAACTGCGTCCCCCAGAAGTTGCCGCGCCGCACCACCGCCGAGAGGGTCAGCCCGTATTCCACCTGGGCGACCGTCACCTCGCAGGCCGGCAGCGCGTAACCGTGCACGAAGTAGAAGTACTCCCCCGGCGCGATTCCCTGGAGCAACGGATCCTCCCGCGGGCGGGTGAGCCGATTCCATCCCATGTGCGGCACCGGCCGCCCGGGCCCGGCATCGAGGCGCCTCACGGTTCCGGGCAGGAGCCCCAGGCACTCCGTCATTCCCTCCT
>DASZYK010000142.1:0-5172 GCA_035545455.1 Steroidobacteraceae bacterium | reverse complement strand
TGCGCGGAGCGGGAAGCCCCTCCCGCCCCGCGCAACCGCTCACGTTCCCTCTCTCGATCAAGCCGCGCGCGGATGTCCCGCCTCGTGGGTCACGTGATCGTCATTCGGGCTGTGGGCCTCGCGTCCGAAAATGATCACCTCGGAAGCCGAGATGAGCGCCGCGATGATGGAGCTGATGAGCCCCAGGTAGCCGCTGATGAGCTCCAGCACCCGCAGGTCCGTCCAGCCGTAGAGCGCCTTCGCGAGGAAGGTCAGCGAGATGCCGAGCAGGAAGAGCTGCCGCGGCAAGCCCGCGTGAAAGGAGCCCAACCACAGATAGCCGAAGAAGACCGTCCAGACGATCCAGAACCAGCCGACATAACTCATCGGCGCCGCGGGCTGTCCGCCCGCCATGGGCACCATCGCCGTGTGCGCGGCCGTGAAGAGCGCGGCGAATGCGAAGAACGCGATGGAGTCCAGGCTGCGCCCGTGCAGATAGGCGAGGATGCCGATGATCGCGAGGAGCAGCGCGAACGGCAGCATGAGGGATGTTCCGGCGATATAGATATGGTCGTACCATCCTGCGGCGGTCATCGACAGCATCCAGCCCGTCAGGGCGAGCGCCATGTATCCCACCGTCGAGGTGGTGACGCATCGGTTGTTCATATCTCTGACATTGATAGCCATCGTAGATACCTCTCGGTGTTGACGGGGTTGCGGTAACACGTCTCCATGTCGGATTGCCGAGAGCTGATTTTACTCCTAACTGCACCAACAGCATGCGCCAACAGCCGGCACAGCCGAAGCGCGGGCGGAGCGGGAGAGGGAAAGGACGTGTCGAGTCGCGGCCTGCGCTGCCGGTCCGGGCGCCAAGGCTCCGGCCCCGATCCGACCCGCCGTCATCTGGAGCGGGGGAGCGTCCAACGCCGCGGCCAAGGCGTCGGTATTGCAAATGCGAGTGATTCGCATTAACGTTTAAGCCTCCCGGGCGGGCCGCATGTCGATCCGCTGCCCAGGGAACGCAAGCCGGCAGCCAATCGAGAGGGTTCGCATCATGAGAATTCGCCATGCGCGTTGCGCCATTCCGGAGTTGCTCCTGCTCTGCAGCGCCGTCACCGCGGCCCTGCCGGCCGGCGCGGCGGATCTGGCGCATCACAGGGAGGCCGGTGAGCGGCAGGAGCGGGAGCTGCAGTCGATGGCTCGCGAGCTTCGCGCGTTGCAGGAGCAGGTGCGACAGCTGACCGTGCAGAATCAGGCATTGATGCAGCGCGAGGAGATGCTGGAAAAGCATCTTGCGCAACCGGCTGTGCAGGAAAATGAGCAAGCATCCGCATCGAGCAGCGTGCCCGCGGCGCCAGCTCCTGCGCGGTCTTCCGCTTCGTTGTCGGCGTCAACAGCGGCATTGAGCCAGAGCGGCGCGCTGCCATCATCATCAGCAGCGGTTCCCGAGTCCCCATCGGCACTGCCCCCATCATCCGCATTGCCCGCCGAGACCGCTTCCGCGGTGCCGTATGACCTGCGGAACTGGCATCCCTGGGGTTATGGTGAGATTTACTACTCCCGGCCGGCGCGCGATCCGGGGCGCACGCAGGCCGATCTGGCGCGCGCCGTATTCGGTATCGGCTACACCATCGATTCGCGCACCGAATTCAACTCCGAGTTCGAGCTCGAGCACGCCGTCTCCTCGGCGGACGATGCCGGGGAATTCGAGGTCGAGCAGTTCTACGTCGACCGCCGGCTGGCGAGGCCGGTGTCGCTGCGGGCGGGCCTGTTCCTCATGCCCTTCGGGATGCTGAACGAGCACCACGAGCCGGTGTATTACTACGGAGTCGAGCGCAACTTCGTCGAGTCCCTGATCATTCCGAGCACCTGGCGCGAAGGTGGCGTCAGCCTGCACGGCGACACTCTCGCGGGATTCGGCTGGAACGCGGGGCTCACCACCGGGTTCGATCTCTCCAAATGGAATTTCGCCCCCGAGTTCCCGCTCTACGTGACGCCGCTCGACCTCGAGAACAGCGGCGCCGCACCGCTGCAGGCGGCCCACCAGGAGCTCGAGCTCGCCAATGCGCAGCACCCGTTCGGCTATGTCGCGCTCGACTATCACGGGCTGCCGGGCCTGACGGTAGGGGGAGCCATCGGCAGCGGCGATGCGGTCAAGGTGGCCGCGCCTCCCAACATGCCGATACCCGGCCGCCAGCGGGTGACGCTGTGGGAAGGTCATGCCCGCTGGACGCCCGGCAACTTCGACCTGGCTGCGCTCTACGCCCACGGCCAGATCGGCAATGTGGCGCTCGCGAATGAGGCGAACCCCGGCTCGCCGAATCCCATTCCGTCGGACTTCTACGGCTGGTACCTGCAGGCCGCCTATCAGGCGTGGCAGCGGGGCGAGTATCGTCTGTCGCCGTTCGTGCGCTGGGAGACCTACAACATGGGCTCGCGCTACGAGGGCACGCCCGGCCCCGTGATACCCGCGGGCCTGACGCCGCTTTCCGCGGCACCCGGAGATAACGGGCTCTGGCCCAAGGGCGAGGACCGGGTGTTCACCACCGGCGCCAACTTCTACATCACGCCGCATGTGGTGCTGAAGGCCGATTACCAATGGTTCCGGGTGAACCGGGCCTTCGACCGTCTCGATCTCGGCCTCGGCGTGAACTACTGAGGCGGCGGAGCGTCCCGAGCGCGGCAGGTTGCGATACGGATCCCCCCTTTGGAACCCGGACGCCGCTTACGCGTAAAATGTCGGCGCGCTCATCGAAGCGCCATCTCGCTGATCGGACCGCGGTGCACCGAAAGCTCGCTCTCCTACTCCTCCTCGCCGCGGCCGTCGTGACGGCCGTGATCTCCGATTGTGGCGGAGGCGGGAGCGGGCCCGGAGCGCCCGCGAGCTCGAGTCCTCCGCCGGCGCAGTCGTCGGGCCCGCCGCCGAGCCCGTCAGCGCCCACGGATGTGACGACATATCGGGACGACGCCGGCCGCACGGGCGCCGATCTCACCGAGTCGGTGTTGACGCCGGCGAACGTGAGCTCCTCGTCGTTCGGGCTGCTTCGGGTGCTGCCGGTTGACGGCAAGGTCGACGCGGAGCCGCTCTACCTCTCGCATCTTTCCATGGCAGGTGCCCCCCACGATGTCGTGTTCGTCGCAACCGAGCACGATTCCGTCTACGCCTTCGACGCCCGGAGCGGCGCCACGCTCTGGCATGTGTCGCTGCTCGGCTCCGGGGAGTCGCCGAGCGACGATCGCGGCTGCGGTCAGATCACTCCGGAGATCGGCGTGACGTCGACGCCCGTCATCGACAGGAGCGCGGGACCCGATGGCGCGATTTTCGTGGTGGCCATGTCCAAGGACGGCGCGTCGAGCTACATTCAGCGTCTGCACGCGCTGGACATCACCACCGGCGCCGAGCTCTTCAACGGACCGGTGACGGTGAATCCCACGTATTCGAGCCCCGCCGGCGGCCAGAAGACCTTCTCGCCGGGACAGTACGCGGAGCGGGCGGCGTTACTCCTCGAGAACCATACGATCTACACCAGCTGGACCTCGCACTGCGACTTTCAGCCTTATTCCGGGTGGATCGTCGGCTACAGCGAGAGCACCCTCGCGCAGACGGCGGTGCTCAACGTCGCCGCCGACAGCGATGCCGGCCCGTCGGTGTGGATGAGCGGCGGGGGGCTTGCCGCCGACAGCGCCGGCAACATCTACCTGCTGACCGCCAACGGCGCCTTCGAGACGACGCTCGACGCCAACGGATTCCCGCAGTATGGCGACTACGGCAATTCGTTCCTGAAGCTCTCGACCGCCGGCGGCGGCCTGACGGTCGCGGACTATTTCACCCCGGCAAACGAGGTCGCGGAGTCGGCCGCCGACCAGGACCTCGGCTCCGGGGGAGCGATGGTCCTGCCCGACCTGACCGACTCGAGCGGCGCCGTGCGTCACCTCGCGGTGGGCGCCGGCAAGGACGGCAACCTCTACGTCGTCAATCGCGACAGCATGGGCAGGTTCAGCCCGTCGGGCAACAACATCTGGCAGGAGCTCGACGGTGTCTTCCCCGGCGGGATCTTCGCCTCGCCCGCCTGGTTCAACGGCACGGTCTACTACGGCAATCGCGGCGGCACGCTGAAGGCATTCACCGTCACGGGCGCGAAGCTCCCGAGCATGCCCGCATCCGAGACGCTCACGCAGTTTCCCTATCCCGGCACGGCGCCGGCCGTCTCGGCGAACGGCACTTCCAACGGCATCGTCTGGGCGGTCGAGAACAGCAACCCCGCCGTCCTGCATGCCTATGACGCGACGGATCTGACGCGCGAGCTCTACAACAGCGATCAGGCGCCGGGCGGCCGCGACCACTTCGGCGCCGGCAACAAGTTCATCACGCCCGCGATCGCCGACGGCATGGTGTTCGTCGGAACGACCAACGGGGTGGCGGTGTTCGGCGAGCGTTAGACTTCGACGAGCTCGCTCAGCGCTCCAGAGGTGACGAGCGCCGCGGCCGCCGCGATGTCGGGGGCGAAGAAGCGGTCGCGGTCGTAACGGGGCACCGCGCGCCGCAGGCTCTGAAGGACCGCCTCGAGCGGGCGCGAGCTCGTGAGCGGGCGGTGGAACTCGATTCCCTGCGCGGCCGCGAGCAGCTCGATGGCAACCACGTTGGCGGCATTGGTAGCCATCTCGAGGAGCCGCCGCGCTCCGTGCGTCGCCATGGAGACGTGATCCTCCTGCCCGGCCGAGGTCGGAATGCTGTCGACGCTCGCCGGCGCGGCGAGCGTCTTGTTCTCGGCCACCAGCGCCGCAGCGGTGACCTGCGGCACCATGAAGCCGGAGTTGACGCCGCTTTCCCTGATGAGAAAGGCGGGCAGGCCGCTCATCTTCGGATCGATGAGGAGCGCGGTGCGGCGCTCGCTCAGCGAGCCGATCTCGGCGGCCGCGAGGGCCAGCTGGTCGGCGGCGAGCGCAACGGGCTCGGCGTGGAAGTTCCCGCCGGAGAGCACTTCGCCGTCGGACGCGAACACCAGCGGATTGTCGGTCACCGCGTTGGCCTCGCGAATCAGCGTCTGCCCCGCGGACTCGATGACATCCAGGCACGCGCCCATGACCTGCGGCTGGCAACGCAGTGAGTAAGGGTCCTGCACGCGCTCGCAGGTGAGATGCGAGGCGCGGATTCGGCTGCCCGCGAGCAGCAGCTTGAGCGCGCGGGCGACA
>DASZYK010000141.1:0-5977 GCA_035545455.1 Steroidobacteraceae bacterium | reverse complement strand
GCCATGCCGGTCGTCGTATAGCGCTTGACGTGCTCTACGGAACGCAGGTTTTCACGGACAGCAAGCTCCAGGTCGCCACGCGTCACGTCGTTCTGAAGGTCCACCCACGCCTTGCGACGTGAGCTCCGCAGGGCGTCCCGGAAGGGCGAGGTGGCCGCCCTTTCGAGCTGTGCCATGGGCGCTCTGCCGGCATCCCGCCTCGCGCCAGCAGCCTTGGCTGCTTCTCTTCCGGCTGCGAAGCCGTCCGTCAGGCAATGATGGAGCGCGAAGTTCCCGGCCGCCGCTCCTGCACAGTGGAAATTCCGGGGACCCGCGGCAGGGATCAGCGCGGCTCGTTCCGCGTCGTAGCGCAGTTGTCCGCGGGCTTGCGAGAAAAGATGCACGGTCGGGGTCCAGCCGCCTGAGACGCAGATGAGGTCGCACTCGATGCGACGACCTGACATCTTTCGCGAAGCGTCGGCATCTGCGGCGAGCGGCCCGACCTCGATGGCCGTGACCGCACGGCCACCGTGAGCCCGCATGGGGCAATGACCTGTCAGCACGGTAGTCCCGATCCGGCGCGCCGTAGAGGCCACGTCTCCCGGCGCACTGCGGCTGTCGACGATCGCCGCGACCTCGATCCCGGCTGACCGCAGGCTCTCCGCAGCCTCGTATGCGGAATCCCCGCTCGTGATCAAAGCGACTCGACTTCCCGGCCGGACCGCGTACTGCACGGCGTAAGCCATGGCCGCCGAGGCGAGCATGACGCCCGGCACATCGTTATCCGGGAAGACGACAGGACGTTCGATCGCGCCGGTGGCGAGCACCACCCGGGCTGCGCGCACATGCCAGAGCCGCTCGCGTATACCGTCGGTATGCGGCTCGCCGATCCGCTCCGAGAGCGCAACGAGGCCATGATCGTAGCAGCCGAAGGCGGTCGTGCGGCTGAGCACCCGGGCATTGCCGGCGGCGCGCAACTCGCTCCCGGCAGCGGTGACCCACTCGAGCGCCGCGCGGTCATCGATGCTCTTGCGCTCCCATTGCAGCGCGCCTCCGAGCGCCGGCCGATCATCCGCCAACACCACGCGTGCGCCTGCCCGCATCGCCGCAAGCGCCGCGGCGAGGCCGGCGGGACCCCCACCGACCACGAGCACGTCACAATGCTCGTGCCGCTCCTCATATCGGTCGGGGTCGGCCCGCGTCGGCGCCTCGCCGAGCCCGGCCGCGCGGCGGATCGCGGGCTCGAACCAGCGCCAGCCCGGCCACATGAAGGTCTTGTAGTAGAACCCGGCAGGCATCAGGCGGCTGAAGAGCTGCATTGGCGCGAGGCAGTCCAGGCGCGCGCTGGGCCAGCAGTTGACGCTGCGCGCCGTGAGGCCGTCATGGAGCTCGACCTGGGTCGCCTTGAGGTTGGGCACTGTGCGCTCACCAGCGCCGATCTGCACTATGGCGTTCGGCTCCTCACACCAGGCACCGACGATGCCGCGCGGTCGATGGAGCTTGAAGCTTCGTCCCACGATGCGCACGCCGTTGGCAAGGAGCGCGGAGGCGAGGGTGTCGCCGGCGAACCCGGAATACCGTTTGCCGTCGAACTCGAAGGCGAGCGGACGGCTGCGATCGATGCGGCCGCCGCTCTCGAGCCGCCAGTCGTTTCCTTTCATGGATCCATCGCCGGCAGCGGCTCGCCGAGCCTCGCGGCGCCGAGGATCTCGTGGGTCGCGGTGTTCCTCACCACGAGGAACCATTGCCGGCAGCCGAGTGCGTGCAGCCATCGCTCCCGTACGAGCCCCCTCGGGTTGTTCCTCATGAAGAGATATTCCGCCCAGGCATCCTCGGACACGGTCTCCGGCGGCCCGGGCCGCACGAGCGGCACTTCCCCGCCCCAGCGGAACTCGGGCTCATCGCGCGGCCCACACCACGGACAGGGAATGCGCAGCATCGAGGTGCCTTCAGTGCGAGATGCCGGCCGCGGCGCCTTCGTCGATCAGCGCGCCGCTGGCAAAACGGCGCAGCGAGAACCCTTCCGCCGCGGGGTGCGGCCGATCGGTCGCGAGGAGGTGCGCGAATGCGAATCCGCCGCCCGGAATCGCCTTGAACCCGCCGGTGCCCCAGCCGCAGTCGAGATAGATCCCTGGCACGGGCGCGCGGTCGATGATGGGCGAGGAGTCATGCACGACATCCACGATGCCGGCCCACTGGCGCAGCATCCGCAAGCGGCTGAAGCAGGGAAAGAGCTCGAGCAGCCCCGCGATGACGCCCTGCAGGGTCGGAAGGTTGCCCCGCTGTGCGTAGGATGGGTAGAGGTCGAGGGCACCGCCGGTGACGAGCTCGCCCTTGTCGGACTGGCTCACGTAGGTGCCGGTCGCCATGGAAAGCGCCACGCAGGAGAGCACCGGCTTCACGGGCTCGGTCACGAACGCCTGCAGCGCGTAGCTCGTCACCGGTAGCCTGAAGCCCGCCTTGGCGGCGAGCACGCTGCTGTGGCCCGCGACGGCGAGGGCGACCTTGGGCGCGCGGATCAGGCCCCGGCTGGTCTCGACACCGACGACTCGATCGCCTGCACGCAGGAAGCCGATCACCTCGCAGTTCTGAACGATATCCACTCCGAGCGCATCGGCCGCCCGGGCGTAGCCCCAGGCGACGGCATCGTGCCGCGCGATGCCGCCGCGGCGCTGCACCAGGGCACCCTTCACCGGATGGCGCGCCGTCGGGGAGTCGTTGAGCAGGGGAAGCCACCTGCGGACCTCGCCCGGGCTCAGCAGCTCCCCATCGATGCCGTTGAGATGCATGGCGTTGAGCCAACGGGTCAGCATGTCGAGCTGATGCGTGCTGTGCGCGAGCGTGAGGATGCCGCGCTGGCTCAGCATGATGTTGAAGCCGAGCTCGCGCGAGAGCCCCTCGTAGAGCCGCAGCGACAGCTCGTAGAGGCGGGCGCTCTGCGGATGGAAGTAGTTAGAGCGCACCACCGTGGTGTTGCGTCCCGTGTTGCCGCCGCCCAGCCAGCCCTTCTCGATCACCGCGACGCTGCGAATCCCGTGCTCCCTCGCCAGGTAGTAGGCGGTCGCGAGCCCGTGGCCGCCGCCGCCGACGATGATCACATCGTAGCGAGGCCGCGGCTCAGGACTGCGCCAGAGTTGCGGCCAGTTCTCGTGGCATGCGACGGCGTTGCGGGCGAGCGTGAGGGCCGAAAAGCGCACGGAGTACCTCGTCGGAGGCTCGAGAGTGTTCACCCATGTTTCTGGCGGGGCGCATGAGCTAGAAATCCAGGTGCGCGCGCAGCTGCCACTCGCGCGGCCGCCCGTAGACCGCCGACGTCGCGGCCACTCCCAGCGCCGTGCCGTTCTCCGCGAAGGTGCGGTAGTCACGGTCGGTCAGATTCGTGCCGGCGAGCTCGACGCGCCAGTTGCCGTGCCGCGGGCGCAAGGCGAGCCTCGCATCCAGCAGCCCGTACGCCCTCTGGCCTTCATCGGGGTAGTTGGGCAGGAAGAACTCGATGCTGCTCTTGAAGGCGTAGTCGAGGTGACCGAGCAGCTCGAAGCGCGCTCCGGACCAGAGCGTGAGGTCGCCGTAGACGCTGCCGCTCCACGTCGGCGAGTTCACCAGGCGCGTGTACGGCAGGATGGTGATGGCGGCGTTGGGATCCACGTGCACGATGTCCTGATGCGAGTAGCCCGGAGAGAGGCCGAGCTCGAGCCAGTCCGCGGGCTTCACCGCGAAGTCGAACTCGGCGCCCCAGAGACGCACGTTGGCGATGTTGCCGACGGTGATGGTGATGCCGGAGAAGCTCTTCAGCGTCAGGCCCTGAAAGTCCTTGTAGTCGTAGAAGTAGGTCGAGCCGTTCAGGCGCCAGCGTCCCGACTGCGGCGAGACCTTCAGGCCGACCTCATAGGCGGTGATCTTTTCCGGGTCGTAGGGTTGCGGGGGCTCGGGCGAGGTGTCGCGGCCGTTGAAGCCGCCGCTGCGAAATCCCCGCGAGATCGAGGCATAGCCGAAGAGCGCCGGCGTGAAGCGGTACTGGATACCGGCCTTCGGCGAGACGTTGTCCCAATGGTCCGCGACCCGCCCCGGCGGGCGGGTGAAGGCGCCCGAGACGTAGCTGTCGAGCGCCTTGCGCTCCCACGTGAAGCGGGCGCCGAGCGTCGCCGACAGACGGCCGGTGAAGTGATAGGTCGACTGGCCGTAGGCGGCGTAGCTGTCCGTGATCTGGGAGATGTAGCTGACGAAGCTGAAGCCGCCCGGCACGCGCTGAAAGCCGCCGTTGCCGGTTGCCACCACCGGTTGAAAGAACGGGATGCGCTCACGGTCGGAGGCGCTCTCGCGGAACCAGAAGAGCCCGCCGATCCAGTCCAGCTTGTCGTCGAAGGACGTGCCGAACAGCTGCAGCTCCTGCGACCACTGGCTTTGCGTGAGGTTCAGCTCCTGCTCGGCGAACGGGTAGGGCGAGGGCAGGAAGCTGTAGCCGGTGTGCGCCTCGAGGCGCCGGTAGGCGCTGATGCTGCGCAGCGTCGCCGCGCCCAGTTTGTCATTGACCGTCAGTGCGACTCCGCGGTTGTCGTTGTCGTCCTCGTTGCGCTCGCCGGCCCAGGTATCGTGCGGATTGCTCGTGATCCAGCGGCCATCGATCGGAGCGAGCCCCTGGCTGGTCAGCAGCATGTTGTAGAAGGCGAGATTCGGATCGCCCGGATTGACGTCGACCAATGTCTCGAGGCCGCCGTGGCCCCGCTTGTGCGAGGCATCGATGGCGAGGTCGGCACTGAGAGAATCGGTGAGCGCTCCGTGCAGCAGCACCCGCCCGGCGAGCGTGTTGTGGTTGGCGCCGTCCGTGCCGTCGGCGAAGCGCCGGCCGTAGCCGCCCTGATTGAGGCTCGCCAGATCGACTCGCATGGCGAGGCGGTCCGACACGAGCGGCACGTTGACCATTCCCTTGACGTCGGCGCGGTCGTAGCTGCCCGTCGTCAGATCGAGGCTCGCCTCGAGCTCGTTCCGCGCCGGCTGGCTGATGATCTGGATCGCCCCCGCGGTGGTATTGCGGCCGAACAGGGTGCCCTGCGGCCCGCGCAGCACCTCGATGCGCTCGATGTCGAGCAGATCGAGCGCCGCACCGATCGAGCGGGGGGAGTACACCCCGTCGCCGTACATGCCGACGCTCTGATCGGTGGTGAGGATGAAGTCCGATTGGCCGACGCCGCGGATGGAGACCTGAGTCTGCGAGTCGCCGCCTCCCTGTCCGCTGATGATCGATAGATTGGCGAGGTGAGTGCCGAGGTCGGTGACGCTGTCGATGCCCATCCGGGCGATCGAGTCAGCGGTGAAGGCGGTCACCGACACCGGCGTCGTGGCGAGGTTTTCCGCGCGCCGTTGCGCCGTCACGACGACCGTCTGCAACGCACCGGGATTGTCGCTGGTATCGCCGGCTGCGGGCGGTGACGCCGCCACCGCCGAAGCAACCGGCAGAAGCAGCGGCGCGAGCCACATCAGATTGTCGAGCTTGTTCATTGTGCCCCCCATGATGATGCTCAGCCCGTTGCTGCGGACGGGAGTCTGCCGAGGGCCTTTTCCACCATGACGTGCTGGTGGCGGATGGCGATCTCCTGATCCGACAGCACCATGCTCTTGAGCGCGCCGCTCTCCATGCCGGCTTGCGTGGCCTCGAGCGTCGAGAGGTCCTCGGCGATGCCCTCCCGCAGGAAGATGATCGAGAGCTCCTGCCCGATGCGTTGCCCCCAGGTGCGCGCCGGCAGCGCGTAGCTCTTGAAGATGAAGTGCGTCTGATTGACGCTGATCGGCCAGAACTCGTACGTGAAAAAATAGCCGTCGCCGACGTCGATGAACGTTCCGGGAAAGACGACGTTGATGTCGAAGGAGAAGTTCGGCACGCCGCACGGGTTGGTGCCGGGAAAGCGGCCGGCCTTGCTCGGGTCGATGGCGTTCTGCGACATCCCGCTCGTCAGGGTGCTGCTGAGGACGTGCACTGGAAACATGCTGAAGTCCGGCGCGA
>DASZYK010000140.1:0-2104 GCA_035545455.1 Steroidobacteraceae bacterium | reverse complement strand
GTCCGACTGCTCCTGCGGCCCCCATGTCTGATGATCGCCGATCAGAGCGCTCTCCACGTAGAAAACGTCCCGCTCGTCGATGCCGGTCGGCCGCATCATGAGCGCGATCTGCGCGTGGATGACGAAGAGCGCGTTGCACAGGATGGCGAGAGCGAGCGCCATCTGCGCGGCGATCGACAGCGCTCCGGCCTTGTTGCGGCGAAGCTCGGCGATGGAAGGCAAAGGTCCCATGGAGGCTCCCTCAGCGGGTCTTGAGCTGTGATGCGGGATTGACGCTGATCGCGCGCCAGGTCGGATACAGGGCGGCCAGCAACGTCGCCGCTATCGCCAACGACACCTCGATCGTGACGTTCGAGCCGCCGAGACTCACGATGCTGAAGATGTGGTTCGAGAAGAGCGCGCCGGCTCCCGACAGTCCGAGCTCGGTCACCAGCAGGCCCACGATGCCTCCCGCCGCGCCGACGAGAGCCGCCTCGGTGAGATACTGGGCGAGGATCGCGCCGCGGGATGCGCCGATGGCCCGCCGCGTCGCGATGCGGCTCGCCTGCTCCATGACCTTCGCCAGCATCAGCCCCGCGGCATTGACCAGGCACACCAGAAAGAACCCGAAGGCCACCAGCACCATCAGCTCGACCTGGTGGGACACGACTCCCTCGTATCGCAGCCACTGCGGGACGTCGCGCAGGGCCGTGCGGGCCAGCCAGTGAAACCGTCCGCTGCGCTCCTGTTGCACCGCGTAGCTGGCGAGGAACGCGCGGTAGGTGTGCGCATCCCGCGCGGCGGGCAGCTCGACCCAGAACTGAATCCAGACACAGTCGGACGCCGCCTGTCCGGGGCCGCCCATGGGACTCTGGTTGCAGTCGGTGTCGCCGGTCTGCGCCAGCCGATCATCGATGGCCGTATTGAAGGGGAGGAATACCTGCTCGGTGTCGCTGTACGCTCCTCCCGCCACGAGGTCATAGAATCTCGGCACCGGACGCCAGTCCGCGATCACACCCACGACCCGGTACACGCCGTCGGCGAACCGGATGTGGCGCCCGACACTGTCCGCGCCCCCGAAGAGGGACTGATTCAGTCTGTTGCTGATGACGACGACTTTGGAGTGCGCCTCGTCCTCCGTGGCGGCCCATGGACGCCCGTACACGAACGGCACGTCGAACATCCTGAAGAAATCGCAATACGTCGCCCGTGCCGACACGCTGTAGGGAGTCAGCTGTGCGTTCCGTGGTATCAGGGTCATCGTGGTCGAATACATCGCCGCCTGCCGCTTCGCGGCGTGCGCCCTCATGAGTGCGACCGCATCGGCGTAGCTCAGCTGATCCTCCAGGCCGTCCGAGCGGGCGGAGCTGCTCACCGTGCGCTGGTTGGGTCCCCAGCTGTCGACCTGCACGGCGTAGAGCTCGTGCGATCTGCCCGGTATCGGATCGCCGGCCATGGCCAGATAGACGATGAGAACCGTCATCGATGCGCCGATTCCCACGGCGATTGCCGCGATCATCAGCGCCGTGAGACCCACGTTCCGTTTCAGGCTGGCCACCGCCAAAGAGAAGTAATAGCCCAACATCGTGCTCGCCTTCGTGCTCAGGGAGCGGCAATCGATTGACCGGCGATCGCCGCTCCCGCGAGGCGCATCGGCTCTATGACGTCCACGATCTGCCCGTCGAGGATGTGTATCTCCCGCTGCGCGCGGGCGGCGATCGCCGGATCGTGCGTCACCATGACGATCGTGGCGCCTTCGCCGTGGAGCTCCTCGATGAGCGTCATGACCCCGCGCGCCATCTGCGTATCGAGGTTTCCGGTGGGCTCGTCCGCCAGCAGCAGCCTCGGCGAGCCTGCGAGCGCGCGCGCGATGGCCACGCGCTGCTGCTGGCCGCCGGAAAGCTCCGCAGGATGGTGGCGCGCGCGGGCGGACAAGCCGACCCGGTCGAGGGACTCGTCGGTCAGCCGCTGCCGCTCACCGCGTGACAAGCCTCTGTAGCGCAGCGGCAGCTCCACGTTCTCGAACGCGGTCATGCGCTTGAGCAAATGGAATTGCTGGAAGACGAAGCCGATGCTCTCCGAGCGCAGTTGCGAGAGCTCCTCGTCGTTGAGCTTGGCGACGTCG
>DASZYK010000139.1:0-3326 GCA_035545455.1 Steroidobacteraceae bacterium | reverse complement strand
GCGCCAACAACTCCGGCAAGTCGGTGGGCGGCTCCACGGTGCATTTCGCGATGGTCTCGCTGCGCTTTCGGCCGGAGTGGTTCAAGTCCCGCAGCCTCCTCGGCTACGGCGCGGACTGGCCGCTCGACTGGCGTGAGATGTGGAAATACTACGCCGAGGTCGAGAACGCTCTGAAGATCGCAGGTCCGGTGCGCTATCCCTGGGGACCGAAGCGGCCCCGCTATCCCTACCGCCCTCACGAGCTCAACGCCGCGGCGCTCGCGCTGGCCGAGAGCGCCGAGGCGCTCGGCATCGACTGGTCGCCCACTCCGCTTGCAACGCTGTCCGCGCCCCGCGGCCGTGCGCATCCTTGCGTCTATCGCGGCATGTGCGTCATCGGCTGCTCCACCAACGCGAAGCAGAGCGTGCTCGTGACATGGCTGCCGCGCGCGCTCGCGGCGGGCGCGGAGATCCGGGACCTCGCGATGGCAGGGGCCGTGGAGCACAACGCGAGCGGACGGGTCACGGGCGTGCGCTACTACCGCCAGGGACGCTGGCATTTCCAGAGAGCCCGCAATGTCGTGGTGGCGGGTTATGCCATCGAGACGCCGCGGCTGCTCTTGAGCTCGGCGAGCGGCCGCTATCCGCAGGGCCTCGCCAACTCCTCGGGGCTCGTCGGCAGGAACCTCATGGTGCAGGCGAACCAGGCGGTCTGGGGCCTGCTCGACCGCGAGGTCCGCTGCTACAAGGGGCCGCCGTCGCTCGCCATCACGGAGCACTGGAACTACACCGACCGCGGCAAGGACTTCTTCGGCGGCTACAGCTACATGAGCCAGGGGCCGCTCCCGGCGCTCTGGTCACGGACGGTATCGGGCAAGCGAGGCTTCTGGGGCGAGCGGCTGCGCGCCAGCATGGAGGAATACAATCACCAGGTGGGGCTGAAGATGGTGGGCGAGCTCATGCCGCAGGAGCGCAACGGCGTGACCCTGAGCGACGAGAAGGACCGCTACGGCCTCCCGGTGCCGCGCGTCACCTACTCCCGATGCGACAACGACGGCCGCCTCATCCGCCACGCGCTCGATTTCATGCATCGGGCGCTGGAGACGCTGGACGCCCGCGACATCTGGGAGGAGACCGAGGACACCTGTCATCTGAACGGCACCGCCCGCATGGGCGACGATCCGCGCACGAGCGTCGTCGACGCGGACTGCCGCTCCTGGGACGTGCCCAACCTCTGGATCTGCGACGGGTCGGTGTTTCCCACCGTGGGCGGCGTCAATCCCTCGCTCACCATTCAGGCGATCGCGTGCCGCACGGCCGACCGCATCAGGGAGCTCGCCGCGCGCGGCGAGCTCTGAAGGCGGGCCGCTCCGCTCCCTGAGAGGGATCAGGCGGACCGCGAGGCGGCGCGCGCCAGGCCCCGGAGCAGGAGCCAGGCGACTCCCAGCACGCCCGCCGCGGCCGCCGCGGCCCCGATCGGGAAAGTGCGAATGGTCGTGGCCGCGGCCTCCGCGGCGTGCGGTCTCAAAAGCTCGATGCGCCGGCGTGTCATGACGCGTCCCAGGTGCCCGAGCTCATCCGGCATGAGCTCCTCGGCGAGCGGCAACAGGGTCGTCTCCTCATCGGCCACGTGATGCAGCACGGTGCGGATCAGCTTTCTGAACGTCTCGTTGTACGCGGCATCGAACGGCTCCATGCCGCGCAGCGTGCGGATCTGGCCCCGCATCTCCTCGTGCTCCGGCACGCTCTTGTCGAGAATCTCGCCCGCGGCGGCGATCGCGCGCATGGCGGGGTAGAAGATCTCTTCCTCGAGCTGGGCGTGCACCTCGAGCGCGAGACAGACGTTCTCGACCAGGGCCCTCTTGCGGCTCTCCGGCATCCGGGAGCGGAATCGCCTGAACGCCGCCAGCACGTGCGTGTGGTCCAGCCGGATCATCCTCGTGATGTCGGGCGTCATGCTGTCGAGCGCCTCCGACATCCTGCGCCGCACCGACAGTCTCGACTGCAGCTCATCGAGCGTCCTGTCGACTTCCTGGCGGGTCGCGTCGATGTGCCTCTCGATGTGCGCGGGGTCTTCCCGCGAGAGCGATTCGCTGCTGCCTGACTCGATCATTACTGTCTCCGGGTGATGACGTCCCTGTCCCTGCGCAGAGACTCGGTCGTGCGCGAGGGTTTGAGAATGGACGGGTCGAGCGATCGGATGCCCGCCGCCACCAATATCACGCCGACGACGGCCACCGCGGCGCCGATGACGAGCGCCGCGAGCCAGGGCTGCAGCACCGTCGCGAGCCCCAGCACGGCGGCGGCGAGCATCGCGAGAAGTCCGGTGAAGAGCACCGCCCCGCCCACGGCGAGCGAGGCCCCGCCGGCGAGCATCACCCGCACCGAGCGCGAGATCTCCGTCGTCGCGAGCGCCAGCTCCTGCCGCAGGAGAGTAGTGAGCTCATCCGTCAGCCGGCGCAGCAGCGCGAACGAGGACTGCGACTCGCGGTCGTCGCTCGCGGCGCCGCCGGGCGCGGAGGATCCGTAGGGTGTCGTGGCCATGAATGCGCTCCCGTGCTCAGCCGCTCGGGTGCCGCTGCAGCGACTCCGCGAGGCGCAGATGCTTCTTCAAATCCGGCAGTGTCGTCTCGGCGTAGGTGGTCGCGGGGCTGTTGGTGCCCTTGGCCTCCTTCTTGAACTTGGCGATGTCCTTCTTGTGGTCCTTGACCATCGCCTTGATGAACGCCTGGTCGAACTGCTTGCCCGAGAGCGACGCCAGGTGCTGATACACCGCCTGCTCCTTCGGAGTCGGCTCCGCGGGCGGCGTGACTCCCATGGAGGAAGCGGCCTGCATGGCGTTCTGATTCGCCTTCGAGTGATCCTGCTCGAGCACCGTGCCGAAGTGGCGCACCCCCTCGCTGGCGCCCTTCTGCTGCGCCAGCTGGCCTACCTTGATCTCGGCCAGGTTGCCTGCGATCGCTTCCTTGATGAAGGCGTCGGGCTTGGGGTTGGCGGCGAGCGCGAGCGGTGATGACAGAATCGCGGCTGCAACCGCCGCCACAGACAGCATTCCGATCTGAATCTTCATGAGGACGGGCTCCGCTATCCTGGAATCCGTCCAACGGAGCACTCCGGGGCAAGTTCCAACAGTGGAGCCGCAGCACCTTCGCGCCGGGCGCCGGCGCGAGCCGCCGCCCGGTCAGAACGGCAGAGCGAGCAGCAGGCCGAGCGCAGCGCGCGCCTGCTCGAGCGTGGCGCGCAGCCGGATGATCTGCGCCCTGGCATCGAGGGCGTTGGATCGCAGCCGCGCGTAGGCGCCGAGGCCGAGCTCGCCCCGGCTCACGCTCTGCCTGGCCGCCGCCGCG
>DASZYK010000138.1:0-3490 GCA_035545455.1 Steroidobacteraceae bacterium | reverse complement strand
TCGTGATTCCGGATGCATCCGCAGCGGCCGTGCCGGCTTCACGTGCAGTCCACACGGTCCGCACCGCCGCAACTCTCCTCGTCATTGCAGCGCTTCTGCTCGCCTTGGCGCCACGAGCGCGCGCGGCGACAGCAGCTTGCGAAAGGCAGGCTGTCCGAAGCGATGCGGTGTTGCTCGCGCCGAGCATGGCCGACTGGGAGCCCCTGGGCGACCGCGCGGTCGTGATCTGGACGAAACACTCCCTGCGCGCCAGCCTGGTGAGGCTTGCGAGACCCCTGCCGGGCCTGACGAGCGCCGCGGTCATCACGTTGATCGACGGTGATGGCGATCGGCTGATCAGCCCCTGTGGAGACGATTCGCTGACGTTGGGGGACGGCAAGGCCGGGACGGCGCGCATCGCATCGATCCGGCGCCTGTCGGCCAGGCAGACCGCGGCATTGGACCGAGGCGGTCCGATCCAGGTCCCCGCGTTGAGCAGCACCTGAGGCGATCCCGCGGCGCCGGAGGCATAGGTAGAAGAGCGAATGGGACAGGCGGGCGGGATGCCGACAATGCTCACCGATGACGCATCAGAGGATCGGCGGGACCACATCGGCGCGCATTCGGGCAGCCTGCGGGGCGGTGCTGCTGGCCGCCACTTTGCTGTCATGCGCGGGCTCGGAGCACACCGGAACGGCGGCGGCATCGCCGCCTTGCCCGGCTGGCACGAGTACCGAGGCATCGCCGGCGTCGATCGCGTCCACGGCATCGAGCCTCGCGACCCATGAGGCCTGGAGCGTTCGCTTCCGGGAAAGGGATCACGGCGCGCGGCAGGCTCTGCAGAGACTGTATGGCTCCGCGGACGGGCCGCTTTGGACGACTCATGGGCAACCTACGGGACAGGCGCTCGAGCTCCTGTCGATTCTGAAGGGAGCCGAGGCATACGGGCTGCAGCCGGCGGATTACGATGCGACGCGCCTGTCGCTTCTTGCGGCCGCAATGAGCGACGGCGAAGTCGCCGGCAGCGGGCCCGCGGTCTACCGGCCTGGCGGGGCCGCATGCGGCGGCGGGGGAGAGGAAGAAGCGAGGTTCGACCTGGACCTTTCGGCGGCGGCGATGGCGCTGCTCGCGGATCTGCACTACGGCCGGATCGACCCACGGGCCGTGGGTTTCGATCTCGGGGCGCCACGGGCCGATGACCTCGATCTCGCCGTCGCGGTGAGGACACTGGCGACGGGCGGCGATGTGGCACATGCGCTGGCGGCCTTCGAGCCGCAGTTCGTGCACTATCGGCTGCTCGAGCAGGCGCTGGCGCAATACCGGCGGCTCGCGGCCGCGGATCCCGGGAATCCAACCCTCGCCGCCCGTGTCCGCAAGATCGATCTCACGCTCGAGCGCTGGCGCTGGCTGCCCGCTTTCCGATCACCCCCGATCATCGTGAACATTCCCCAGTTCCGGCTGTTCGCCTTCCGGAGCATCGCGGACCGCGCCGCCGACATCCTGCAGATGGATGTGATCGTCGGGCGCACGTTTCCGCACACCCGCACGCCGGTATTCGCAGCCGACATCCAGTCCGTCGTTTTCCGCCCGTACTGGGACGTTCCCCGCAGCATCACCCTGAAGGAGATGCTGCCCAGGATCCGTGCGAACCCGAAGTATCTGGCGTCCGAGCACCTGGAGATCGTCAGCAACGGCCCGGGAGCGGCCGTGCTGCCCGCCACGCCCGCGAATGTCGCGGCGCTCGCGGCCGGCACCGCACGGCTGCGTCAGCGGCCGGGACCGGACAATGCGCTCGGGCTCATCAAGTTCGATCTGCCCAACTTCCACAGCGTCTATCTGCACTCGACACCGGCGCAGCAGCTCTTCCTGCGCTCCCGCCGCGCGTTCAGCCACGGCTGCATCCGGGTGAGCGATCCGGTGGCGCTTGCGGCCTACGTACTGCGGGACACGCCGGGCGGCTGGACGCCGGCCACGATCGAAGCGGCCATGAATGGGGCGGAGACGCGGCGTGTCCGGCTGGCCAGGCCCATCCGGGTGATGATCCTCTACGGTACCGTGCTCGCCAAGGAAGACGGCGAGGTGTTGTTCTTCCACGACCTCTACGGCCAGGACCGCCGGCTCGAGCAGCTGCTGGGTCTGCCCCCGGTCGGGCGCGGCATGCAACACACCGCCCTGCGCACGGCTCCCTGAGCGGAGCCCGCGTGCCGTCAGCGGATGCCGCTGTCCGGGTCCCGCGTCCCGGTCGCGGTCTTCGTTTCCTCCGCGCCGTCGCGCCCGATGCTCATCCAATCGTCGCCCCAGAGCTCGACGGGATGTTGCGCCCGCTCGGTGCCGTTCCCGCAGCGCATGTCATCCGCCGGACAGAAGTGCTCGCAACCCCAGCAGATTCGCTCGGGATGGCCGGGACGGGGCGGTATTCTCGGCGCCATCGCGCTCACTCCAGGGCGGGACGAGAACCGGGGCGGCTCATCTCACGACGCCGTGTCAGCCGCTCGCCTTCTCGAGCTCCTGGTCCATGACCATGCGCACGAGCTGAGCGAGGGAGCCGGCGCCGCTCTTCTCCATGACCCGCGCGCGATGGATCTCCACGGTGCGCTGGCTGACACCGAGCTCGTGAGCCATGATCTTGTTGGGCTTGCCCTGGGTCATCAGCGAAAGGACCTCCCGCTCGCGCGGGGTGAGGGATTCCAGCCGCTCGCGGATGCGCTCGCGCTCCTTGAGCGCGGCGCGCGTCGTGGCGTCCTTGGCCAGCGCCCGCTGGACGCGGTCGATCAGCTCCTGGTCACGGAAGGGCTTCGCGAGGAAGTCGAAGGCGCCCTGCTGCATGGCTTCCACCGCCATCGGGATATCGCCGTGCCCGGTGATGAAGATGACGGGAATGGTCGCCCCTCGCAGATTGAGTTCCCGCTGCAGCTCGAGGCCGCTCATGCCCGGCATGCGCACGTCGAGCACCAGACATCCGGGCTGGCTCGGCCGGTAGGTCTCGAGGAACTCGGCGGCGGAGCCGAGCGGCTGCGATGCCAGGCCGACGGATTTCAGCAGCAGACGCAGGGAGTTGCGGACCGCATTGTCATCGTCGACCACGAAGACAGTGGGGGTGGGCTCTTGCATGACAGGACTACCTACGGCGTGGACTGCTGAGCGTCATTCTGCGCCCCCTCCTGGAGGGCTGGAAGCGGCAATAGTATGACCGGTCTCCGGCACGAGTCCGTAGGTATGTTCCGCAGAGCGTCCGGGCCCGGCGCGTAGGCAGTTGTACGCATACCGGCCGCGGCCCGCCGGCCGTAGCTTGCTCGGACGCGGCCGCCGGTCGCGCAGCAATTGCAGTCAGATGGAAGGGTGGCCGACGGTGCCGGATCAGTACCCAGGCTCCGAGCTCGCCTACGAGCATCGGGCATTCATCGAGAGCGACGAGGCGCGGCCGCTGCGCATCCTGGCGGAGTATCTCGAGCCGCTCAATCGGTTCCGCCGCGCCGGCATTCACGACACGATCGTGTTCTTCGGCTCCGCC
>DASZYK010000137.1:0-1927 GCA_035545455.1 Steroidobacteraceae bacterium | reverse complement strand
TACGGAGGCTGCGGCACGACGGGGGACTGCGGCTACGGCGCACGGGGAAACTACGGCGAAAGCCAGCCGCAGCGGGGCATGCGCCATCTCATCGAGGATCTGGCAGCCGGCCACCCGGCGGTGCGGGACGTTGACGATCGGATCAGGGTTCGCAGGGCCTAGCGCCAGTCACGGGCCAGCGGGAAGGCGCGTGGTATCATGCGGCAATGCCACCGGCCGTGACGGATCTGCAGTACCTTCTGCCCTGGCAGTTCTCACCGACCGTTTTTCTCACGTGTGCGGTCACGGTGGCGCTATATGTGCGCGGGCTCGTGACGCTGCGGCGTGCGGGCAGGCAGGTGGGGTTCTGGCGCGCGTTCACGTTCCTTCTCGGCGTTGCGCTCAGCTATGCGGTGCTGCAGACCTATCTCGACTTCCTGTCGCAGCACATGTTCTGGGTCCACAGGTTCCAGCATCTCATCCTGCATCACTTGAGCCCGGTGCTCATCGTGCTGGCGTCCCCGGCGGCGGTGCTGCGCGCGGGCGTTCCCGCGGCCCTTGCGCGCAGGCTCAGGCCGGCATCGTGGATCGGCCGCCCGCTCCGGATTCTCTTCCGCATCCTGCAGCATCCGCTCATCGCCCCGACGCTCTTCGTGGGTCTGATCTTCTTCTGGCTGACGCCCTCCATCCACTTCACGGCCATGCTCGACGTGCGCCGCTATCTGCTGATGAACTGGAGCATGCTGGCCGACGGGCTGCTCTTCTGGTGGCTGATGCTTGCGCCGCGCCAGGCGCAGGGCAGCGCCTCGATCGGTTACGGCACGCGCCTCGTCATCCTCCCGATTATCGCCGTGCCGCAGATCCTCCTCGGCGCCTACATTACGCTGCATACTACGCCGCTCTACGACGTCTACGCCGTCTGCGGCCGCGCCTGGGCGATCAGCCCGATCGACGATCAGCAGATCGGCGGCCTTCTCACGTGGATTCCTGCCGCCATGATGTCCCTCGTCGGCATCCTCGTAGTGCTGCATCACATTCTTCACGATCCGCAGGCCACCGCCGTGCGGCGCCGCGGACGGGCCGCCCCGCCGCCGATGCAGCCGGCCCGCAGCGCATGAGTCAGGAGGCTCGAGAGTGACCTTTTTTCCCTCGATTCACCGCCGCCGGCCGAGCGCGCCGCTGGCGGCGGCCGGTGCTCTGATCCTGGCCGCGGCGCTCGCGGGATGCGCGCGCAGCGGTCCGCCATACTCGCTGAAGAACATCACGGGGCTCGTGCCGGCGCTCGAGTTCCAGTTGACCGACCAGGACGGTCAGGCGGTCACGGCCTCGAACTACCGTCACGACCTCGTGCTGCTCTACTTCGGCTACACGCAGTGTCCGGATGAGTGCCCGACGACGCTCACGACGCTCGCCAGCGCCCTGCATACGCTGGGGCCCGAGGCCACAAAGGTGCGGGTGCTCTTCGTGACCGTCGATCCGCGGCGCGATTCCACGGCCGTGCTCAAGCGCTACGTCAGCAACTTCGGCCCGGAGTTCGTCGGTCTGCGGGGCGATCAGGCGGAGCTCACGCGGCTCAGCAAGCGGTACCGCATCGCCTATCACTACGAGAAACCCGACAAGTACGGCAACTACGAGGTCGACCACAGCAGCGCGGTATTCGTCTTCGGCCGCGACGGCCGTGCGCGTCTGCTCGCGGAATCGGACGATACTCCGCAACAGGTCGCCTCGGACCTGCGCCGGCTGCTGGCGAACGGCTGACCGGAGCGCGCGCGGATGCGACGTCTCGCCACCGCCGTGGCCCTCCTCCTCGTTACCCTCGCGCCGGCGCCGCCGCTGCGCGCCGCCGACGCGCGCCTCGGCTCGCCCGTCGGCCTCTGGCAGCCGCTCGACAGCTCCGGCAAGCCGGAAGGGCTGATCCGCATCTTCGAGGCCCGCGGTCTCTACTACG
>DASZYK010000136.1:0-11026 GCA_035545455.1 Steroidobacteraceae bacterium | reverse complement strand
CCAGTCCGGGCGCTGCGCTTTGAGCGGGCGGCGCGGCTCGTCCGCGGCGAGCCCTACCGCTTCGCTGACGCTTGGCGGCGCGCGCCGGAGGGCATACAGTTGAGTGCTCTTTACGGGCCGAAGGCGACACATGGCACATGCTCTGATCATTGACGACGACGCTGACGTGGTGGAGTGGCTGCAGGAGGTCGCCCGCATGGAAGGCTTCACCGTGGCTCGTGCCCACAGCCTGCGCGATGCGCGCATAGAGCTCGGCCGTCAGCGTCCCGACGTTCTTCTCACCGATCTGCTGCTTCCGGACGGCGAGGGCATCGAGCTGCTGCGCGAGCTCGACAAGCCGGAGGCCACAGAGGTCATCGTCGTCACGGGCCACGCGACCGTAGACAGCGCCGTCGCGGCGCTGCGCGCGGGAGCCAGCGATTACCTGGTGAAGCCAGCGGATCTGGAGCGCGTGCAGGCGGTGCTGCGGCATGCGAAGAAGACCTCCGCGCTGCAGCACGAGATCGGCGAGCTGCGGGACGAGCTGCGCCGCATGGGCCGGTTCGGGCGCATTCTCGGCAGCTCGCAGCGCATGCAGGTGCTCTATGACCAGCTGACGCGCGTCGCGCCGACCTCGGCCACGGTCATGTTGATCGGCGAGAGCGGCACGGGCAAGGAGCTGGCGGCCCAGACCATCCATGAGCTCTCGCGGCGTCGCGGGAGCGCCTTCCTGCCGCTCAATTGCGGCGCCGTCGCGCCGCAGCTCATCGAGAGCGAGCTCTTCGGCCACGAGCGCGGCAGCTTCACGGGCGCCGACCGGCAACACAAGGGCTTCTTCGAGCGCGCGAACGGCGGCACGATCTTTCTCGACGAGATCACCGAGATGCCGATGGAGCTGCAGGTGAAGCTGTTGCGGGTGCTCGAGACCGGCACCGTCAACCGCGTGGGCGGCACGCAGCCGATCGCGAGCGACGTCCGGGTGATCTGCGCCACCAATCGCGAGCCGGAGAAAGCCGTGGCCGACGGCAAGCTGCGCGAGGACCTCTATCACCGGCTTAACGTGTTCCCCATCCGACTCCCGCCGCTGCGCGATCGCGAGACCGACATCGAGCAGCTCGCGCAGTACTTCCTCGATGAGCTCAATCGCGCCGAGGGCACCCACAAGACGTTCTCGCGCGATGCGCTGGTGCGGCTGTACCAGTACGGGTGGCCGGGCAACGTTCGGGAGCTGCGCAATTACGTGCAGCGCGCCTTCATCATGGCCGACGACGTCATCGAATGCGACATAACCTTGACCGATGCGCCGCCCAAGGCCGACGACGGAACGACGATCACGATCCGTGTCGGCACCCCGCTCGAGGAGGTGGAGCGTCGGGTCACCATGGCGACGCTGGCGTATTGCGGGCACGTCAAGCGCAAGGCCGCGGAGATCCTCGGCGTCAGCCTGAAGACGCTGTACAACCGTCTCGAGAGCTACAATGGCAGGGACTCGAGCAGCCGATCCCCGACCGCGGCCAAGGACGACGAGACCGAGGCCAGCCGGGATTCGCTGCGTTGAGCACGCTCCATCGGGGGTTGTCTGGGCCGCGGCGCGCGGCGTCGGACGATTCCTACAGTCCGTTGCGTTGCAGCTCCCGTTGCGGTTTCCCCAACGCCCATAGGCGTGCCCGAGCGCACGCGACTACCCTCCGCCACACATGGGACGCTCATGCGCGTGGCCGGCAGCCGCAGGTGACCCTGCCAAACACACGTTGACGCGACCCATGCCGGCCATTCGAGTCGCAGTGGTGGACGATCATCAGCTCGTGCGGATCGGGCTGAGGCAGATCATCGAGGCGCAAGCGGATTTCGCCTGGGCCGGTGACGCGAAGACGGGTCGCGAGGCTCTGACGCTGCTGCGGACCACGCCATGTGATGTGCTCCTGCTCGACCTCTCGCTTCCCGACATGTCGGGACTGGACGTGCTCCGGCAGATCAAGTCTCACCACGAGTCGGTGGCGACCCTGGTGCTGAGCGCTTATCCGGAGAGCCAGTACGGGCTCAATGTCCTGCGGGCCGGGGCGAGCGGCTTCGTGAGCAAGAGCGCCGACGACGGGGAGCTCTGCCGCGCGATCCGGGCGGCGGTGCGCGGCGGCCGCTACGTGAGCCCGGAGCTCGCCGAGATGCTGGTGAGCGGAATGCAGGGTGCGCCCGGTGGCCCGAGGCACAGCGTGCTCTCGGAGCGGGAATTCCAGATCTTCTGCAAGCTCGCCGAGGGGCGCAGCGTTTCCGAGATCGCAGCCAACCTGTTTCTCAGCGTCAAGACCGTCAGCACCTACCGGACACGGATACTGGAGAAGATGGGAATGAAGACGAACGCCGACATCACCTATTACGCCATCAAGAACAATCTGCTCCAGTGAGGCGTGTGGTGGGCGCTGAAGCGCGATCCCCGGGTGGCAATGGCTCCTCCAAGGCGGAGCGGCACATCCTGCTCATCGAGGACTCCGCCGTGCTGTCGCGGCGCCTGGTCGATCTTCTGTCGGAGCCGGGTCGACTGTCGGTCACGGGGCAGGCGGCGACGCAATCGGAAGCATTGCTGCGCCTGCAGGAGTCGACCTATGACGTGCTCGTGGTCGACATCGAGCTGGCGGAGGGCAACGGCGTGGCGGTCATTCGCCAGGTGAGGCAGCTCTACCCGCCCGACGCGCAGCCGCTGGTCGTGGTGTTGACCAATTATGCGTCGGACTTCGTGCGCGACCATTGCTTCGCGGCGGGCGCGGATTATTTTCTCGACAAGATGCGGGACATCGCGCTGTTGAAGGCAGTGGTGGCCGACGGCCATTCCAAGTGGTCTGCCGGCTGATCGGCGCAACCGCCGCATCCGGCCGCGGTGCCCGGCAAACGGCCGCTCCCCGACCCGCGTGCGCGCGCACTCCGCGCATGGCGATCAGCTGAGGCGTGGAATGCTGACGCGGAGCGTGGTGCCGGCGCCCGGGGCCGACTCGACCGCGAAATGTCCGCCGAGCGCGCGCACTCGCTGGCGCATGCCCATGATGCCGTGGGACCAGCGGACCCTGGGGTCGGCGGCATCGAAACCGCGGCCGTCGTCTGCCAGGGTGAAGCGGCAGGTGTCATGCTCCAGGTCGAACCGCAGCCTCACCGATGTCGCGCCCGCGTGCCGGATGATGTTGGTGAGACCCTCCTGAACGATCCTGAAGAGAGCGATCGCCGTCTCCTTGGGCAGGGAGGCGCCGTCATCGGGCAGGGCGAGCTCCGCACGCAGGCCGGCCTTGGCGCATGCCGAATCGACGTAGGCGCGCAGCGCCGTCGGCAGGCCGAAATGATCGAGCAGCGACGGCCGCAGGTCCTCGACCACGCGGCGCTTGAGGTCCATCGCCTCGTCGAGCACGCCTCCGAGCTGCGCCAGGCGCTCCTGCAGGGCGGCATCCGGTACCCGTGACTGCAGCCACGAGAGGTCCATCTTGGCCGCTGTCAGCAACCCCCCGAGCTCATCGTGCAGATTGCGGGCGAGTTGCGACTTCTCCTTCTCGGAGAGCTCCTGCAGATGGGTGGAGAGAGCGGAGAGCTCGCGCGTGCGCGCCTCGACCAGGCTCTCCAGGTTTCTCGCATGGAGCTCGGAAGCCGCGCGCAAGCTCTCCCGTCTGAGGACGTCCGCGGCGAGCAACCGGCTGAGAGCGATCAGCAGCCCCACGGCCAGGAGCGCGAGGAAGATGATCGCGGCGCGGGTCTGAGGCGCTTCCGCCAGCCGTTCCGCGATCGCCGCCGGGGCGAGCGCCGCAAAGAGCAGCCCGATCAGCGCCACCCATGCCCGGACGGGCAGCAGCCTCAGCGCCGACCATCCGATCGGCTCGCGGCGGTGCGTCCGGCGATCGAATCCGGTATCGGCGTCGAGACCCGGAGTCCGTAGCTGCGATTCCATAGCCGATATATTGGCCTACAAAATCGCGGCGAGCGATCTCGACGAGTGGCGTGATCGCCAGGGGCCGCTCGTGCCTTCTCCCGGGGCGGAGAAGCCGTCCAGGCAAAAAAAAGCCCCGCGCAGGCGGGGCTTTTTTGTGGCCGTTGAGGCTTCAGGCCTTCGGCGCGTCCTTCGCCTTCTTCTTCGCCTTTGAATGCTTCTTCATCGAGTGATGAGCAGCCATCTTGTGCTTGGCGGCTTTGTGATGCGCCTTCATCGGGGCGGTCTGGGCAGCGGGCTGATCGGCAGCCGCGGCGGTGGTGACCGCGATGACCGGGCTGGCAACCAGCAGCGCGCCGAGCACGGCGGGAACGAGCTTCTTGAGCATCGACGTCTCCAAAAATTGCGAGGATTGAAGCAGTCTGGAATCCACCGGGCACTCAGGCCCGGAACGGCGCGCATTATCCCCGCAACCCGGGCGCCGAAGCCCTGGATGACCGGAAAGTAATGTTCCGGGTCCGGAACAGCGTCTTTTCGGGGGTCAGAAGAGCGAGCCGGCGCGCTAATGTCCCTGAAATGCGACAAGCGTCCGTACCGGTACATCCAGAGCCTCGAGGCGGCGCGAGCCGCCGAGATCCGGCAGATCGATCACGAAGCAGGCCGCCAGGATCTCGGCCCCGAGCGAGCGCAGCAGCTTCACGGCCGCCTCGGCTGTGCCGCCGGTGGCGATGAGATCGTCGACCAGGATGATCCGCTCTCCGCGGGTGACCCCGTCCCGGTGCATCTCGATCTCGTCCAGTCCGTACTCGAGGGAGTAGGCCACGCGCACCGTCTCGTGCGGCAGCTTGCCTTTCTTGCGGATGGGGACGAAGCCGGCGCCGAGCTGATGGGCGATGGCGCCCCCCAGGATGAAGCCGCGCGCCTCGATCCCCGCGACCCGATCGACCTTCGCCCCGGTCCACGGCCGCACGAGCTCATCGACCGTGCGGCGGAACATCCGCGCGTCGCCGAGCAGCGTCGTGATGTCTCTGAACCGGATTCCCGGGCGCGGATAGTCCGGGATCGTGCGGATGGAGTCTTTGAGCTCTTGCAGGGCGGTCGTGTCCATGACCCGACTCTACACGCTTCGGGAGCGCATCGGACTCCCGGTGTTGTAGTAGGAGACGGACGGCACCCCGGGTCCTCGATGGCGGGCGGCGTACGGCGCTGCGCGTTCCATTCCCGCGCCGCGGGCCCCAGGGCCGCCCGGATCTGGGAGAATCGCCGGATCGCCCCGCGCGGGGGCTTCCGCAGGCCCGTCCCAGCCATGCAAGCAATCGATGCGCTTCTCAACCGTCGCTCCGCCAAGACCCTCACCGACCCGGCGCCCGATGAGGGCGCTCTGCAGCTGCTGCTCGAGAGCGCATCCCGCGCGCCCGATCACGGGCGGCTGCGGCCCTGGCGATTCATCGTGATCCGTGGACCGGCGCGCGAGCGGCTAGGGGATCTGATGGCGGAGCAGCTGCGGCGCAGGCAGCCGGCCGCGGGCAGCGAGTCATTGCAGCGCGAGCGGCAGAAGGCGCTGCGTGCGCCGCTCATCATCGTCATTGCGGCTGTCCCCAATGCCGCGGCCAGGATTCCGGCGATCGAGCAGGTGCTCGCGGCTGCCGCCGCGGCCGAGAACGTGCTGCTCGCCGCCGCGGCGCTGGGTTTCGGGGCCATGTGGAAGACGGGCGATGCCGCTTATGACGATACCGTGAAGGCGGCGCTCGGCCTCGAGGCCGGGGACTCGATCGTGGGATTCATCTACGTCGGCACGGCACCGGCGGACGCCGTGCCGCCGCCGGCGCGCGGCGAGTGGCGGGACAGAGTCAGCTACTGGAGCGGTACGCCGTAGGGGCTGCCCCGGGCACCCCCTCGGGATGCGCTACGGCTTGACCACCGCCAGCACGACGATGGCGATGAGGAGAAGTCCCGGCACCTCGTTGAACATGCGGTACCAGCGCTGCGAATGGCTGTTGCGCCCATCACTCAAATCACGGATCAACTTGTAGCACCAGATGTGGTACCCGACGAGCACGGCGACGAGCGGCAGCTTCAACCGCAGCCAGAGAAACTCCAGGTAGGCGGGCGAGGCGGCGACCATGGAGACGCCAAACGCGATGGCGAGCGCGCCGCCAAAGGTCATCAGGACGAAGAGACGCCGCTCCATCAACTCGAAGCGCTCGCGCCCGATCGCATCGGTCGCCGCCGCGTGATACACGAAGAGCCTCGGGAGATAGAAGAGGCCGGCGAACCAGGTGACGACGAAGACGATGTGGAACGCTTTGAGCCAGAGCATTCCGCATGTTAATGCAAATGCGGCCGGCTTGGCTGGAGGCGCCGATTCCGGCGACAATTGGGCATGCCGTCCCGTACCCGTTCCAAGCGCCCCGCCGGACCGAAGTCGCCGGACCCGGCGCACATCCTCGTCATCGACGTGGGCGGCTCGCACGTCAAGTTCCGCATGGGACCGCGCGGTGAAATCCGCAGGTTCGAGTCCGGCCCCAGGATGACCGCGGCCGAGATGGCCCGCAAGGTCCGCAAGCTCGCCCGCGATCTGCCCTACGAGGCGGTGGCGATCGGTTATCCCGGCCTGGTATTGCGCGGGCGGATCGCCGCGGAACCCTACAACCTCGGAGCGGGCTGGGTGGGCTACGACTTCGAGAAGACTCTCGGCCGGCCGGTGCGCGTGGTCAACGATGCGACCATGCAGGCGCTCGGCAGTTACGAGGGCGGCCGGATGCTCTTCCTCGGGCTCGGCACGGGACTCGGCGCGACGCTGATTCTCGACGGCGCGGTGGAGCCGATGGAGATCGGCCACATGCCCTTCAGGCACCGCCGCACTTTCGAGGACTATGTCGGGGAGCGCGGACGCAGGCGGCTGGGCAACAAGAAGTGGCGCAAGGCCGTCGCCGAGGTGGTCACGCGGCTCAAGGAGGTGCTGGAAGCCGATTACGTGGTGTTGGGAGGCGGCAACGCTGAGCGCCTGAGGGAGCTGCCCGAGGGCGTGCGGCTCGGCGAGAATCTCAACGCCTTCAAGGGCGGCCTGCATCTCTGGGACGGGGACGATCCGCTCGCCGTGAGCATCGCGCGCCGCCAGCGCGCGGCCGCGCCGGCGCGCCCGCGCCGATGAGCGGTCCGCGTCCCGACGCGCCCCCGCAGCTCGCTGACAGGGCCTGCGGCGGTATCGCGCCCGGCGCGCCCGGCCTTGCGCCCACCTGGTGCAGCAGCGCGAAGGAGATGGTGGGCTGCTCGCTGGGTCCCTCGCGGCTCTGGTTCACGATCGGCGGCGGGATTCTCAACGAGGTCTACCATCCGCGCATCGACATCCCGCAGATTCGCGACCTCGGCATCATCGTCGCGGACGGTGAAGGGTTCTGGGTGGAGGTCAAACGGATGTACCGCCACACGCTGGCACTCGCCGGCCCGGGAGTTCCCGCGGCCCGCATCGTGCATCGACACGAGCGCTTCGAGCTCGCGCTGCGCATCGCGCCGTCGCGCGAGCGCGACGTGCTGCTCGTGGAGGTCGAGCTGACAGGGGACGGATCCCTGCGCCCGTATGCATTGCTCGCACCGCATCTCGGCGGCACCGGCAGGGGCAACACCGCTGCGATCGCCGGTCACCGCGGTCACCGCGTGCTCTGCGCGGAGCAGGGCCCGTTCGCGCTGGCGCTGGCGGCCGTGACGCCCGAGCAGGAGGATGCCTGGGGCCGCGCGAGCTGCGGCTTCGTCGGGACGAGCGACGGCTGGCAGGACTTCAAGCGCAACGGCGCGATGACATGGGAGCACTCCGGCGCCGGGCCCGGGAACGTGGCGCTGATGGGAGAGCTACCGCGCAAGTCGGTGCTCGCGCTCGGCTTCGGCAGCAGCACCGAGGCCGCGTCCACCCTGGCTCTGAGCGCGCTCTTCGAGCCGTTCGAGGCGACGTGGCGGCGCCAGATCGACGACTGGAGCGCGTGGCATGCGGGTTGCGCGGCACGCGCGCGGCTCGCGGACGGCCTGCCGCCCGAAAGCGTGGCGCAATTCCAACTTTCGGCCATGGCGCTGCGCTCGCACCTCGACAAGACCTACCCGGGGGCGATGGTGGCGAGCCTCAGTGTCCCCTGGGGCAACACCAGGGAGGAGCGCGAAGGCTATCATCTCGTCTGGCCGCGTGACCTCTGCGAGTGCGCCGGCGCGCTGCTGGCGGTGGGCGCTGCCTCCGAGGCGCTCGACACGCTGCGCTATCTGCGCGCCACCCAGCTCGCGGACGGCCATTGGAATCAGAACCAGTGGCTCGGGGGCAAGCCTTACTGGACCGGAGTGCAGCTCGACGAGACGGCATTCCCGGTTCTCCTCGCCGCGCAGCTCGAGGAGCGCGGTGCGCTCGATGGTATCGCGGCCGGCGAGATGATCCGCCGCGCGCTGTCCTTCATCGTGTGCAACGGTCCGGCGAGCGACCAGGACCGCTGGGAGGAGGATGCCGGCATCAACACGTTCACGCTGGCGGCGTGCATCGCGGCCCTGGTCTGTGGAGCGTCTCACCTCGAGCCCGGAGCGCGCGAGCTGGCGCTCGCCATCGCCGACTACTGGAATGCGAGCCTCGAGGACTGGACCGCGGTCACCGACACGCCGCTCACTCTCCGGGAGGGGGTTCCCGGATATTACGTGCGCGTGGCACCGCCCGAAGCGGTGGCGGATCGTCGCGCGTTCCAGCGCGTGCTGCCCGTCAGGAATCAGGCATCGGACCCGGCGCTGCCGGCCTGCGCGCAGATCGGCGTCGACTTCCTGCAGCTCGTGCGCTTCGGGCTGCGACGCGCGGACGATCCGCTGATCACGGCAACCGTCGGCCTGGCGGATGCGCTGCTCAAGGTCGACACACCGGCGGGTCCGTGTTGGCACCGCTACAACGACGACGGCTACGGGGAGCACGATGACGGCTCGGCGTACGACGGCACGGGCAGAGGGCGCGCATGGCCCCTTCTCACCGGTGAGCGAGGACACTACGAGCTCGCGGCCGGGCGCGACCCATTGCCGCTCCTGCTCACGATGGTCCGCATGGCCTCCCCCGGCGGCATGTTGCCGGAGCAGGTGTGGGATGCTGCACCCGTTCCCGCGCGCGGCCTCGAGCCGGGGCGTCCGACGGGGAGCGCGATGCCCCTTGCCTGGGCGCATGCGGAGTACATCAAGCTCTTCGTCTCCCGCGCGCTCGGCAGACCCTTCGACCGTCCCGACCGAGTCTGGCAGCGCTACGCGGGCAGGCGCCCGCCACTCGAGCGCATCGTGTGGTGCGCGCACGCGCCCGCGTCGCAGCTTCCCGAGGGTGCCGCGCTTACGTTAGCGGTCACCGCGCCTGCGACGTTCCGGTGGGGTTTCGACGGCTGGACGGATATCTGCGAGCGTCGTACCACGGCGACGGCGCTCGGTCTTCACACTGTGGAAATCGATACCCGACTTCTGAGGAGTGGCCGATTCATCGACCTGACGTACCGCTTCGAGCCGAGCGGGGAGTGGGCCGGTCGGAACTTCAGGATCTCGGTGGTGTCAGGCCGTGAAGGCGTGAAGACCGCACTTGCGGGGATCACGCAAGCCTGAGAGGCTTCTGCCATGCCTTTCACCCTCGCGCATCCCGCAGCCGTTCTGCCGCTGCGGCGAGTACGACTGATGCGTACCGTACCGCTCATCATCGGCGCCACGACGCCGGATGTGCCGTATTACCTGCCCTGGCGGATCTCCAAGTACGTTCCGCAAGGGGCGACGCACACCTTGCTTGGCACGCTCACACTGGACTTGCCGTTCGGGATGGTGATGCTGCTTTTCGTCTGGCTGCTGCGGACCCAGCTGTGCGCACCGCTCGGACCCGCCGCCCGGGCCAAATGCTTCGCCGCGCTCGAGCGCTTCGGCAGCCGGCCCGCCAATTGGATGCTGGCGCCCCTCTCGCTCCTGACGGGCGCATGGACGCACCTTGCCTGGGATTCCTTCACTCACGCGGACGGCTGGATGGTGTCGCGGATCTCGGCATTGAGCGCGCCGGTTACGTTCTTCTCCTACACGGGGCAGCTCTGTCACGTGCTGCAGTACGCCAGCTCGGTGTTCGGGCTCGCCGTGCTCGCGATCTGGCTTGCCCGGCTGCCCATGCCGGAGCCGGCATCCCGGAACCTGGAGGGTTCCACCGGCGGCCTGCTGTTGCCTGGAGTGTTGCTCGCGGCCGCCGCCGCCGCGGGCGGTGTCGAGACCGTGGAGCATCTCGTGCGGCACATTCCGGCGAGATACCAGCTCTTTTATCTCTTGATCACCAGGACCACGGCCTGGTTCGCGCTGCTCTACACGGTCGCCGGAATCGTCATCGTGCGCGGGCGGCGGCGCGCGGCCGCGGCCGCGACAGGCTGAGGGGCGTACCGAAGTCCTCGGTCCAATCGATCACCTGCGGATTCGCGGCGTTGACGGCGAACGCGATCCCCATCTGCCGGAATCCCGCGGTCATGATGTTGGCGCAGTGATGCGGGCTCGCGAGCCAGCCGGCGACGACCTCACGCGGCGCGCCGAGGCCGCTGGCGATGTTCTCGCCCACCATGCTCCAGCGATAGCCGGCGCGGGTCGCGCGTTGCCCCGGACTGCTGCCGTCGCTGCCGGTATGGCTGAAGAAGTCGTGCGCGGCCATGTCGCGCGAGTGTGCGCGGGCCGCGCGCGTCAGGGCCGGCGCGAGCGAAAGGGGCGGCGCCGGCGGGAAGCGGCGCCAGCCGCAAGTGCGCGCGCGTGCGCGCGCCTGGTTGGTCAGCGCCAGCACGAGCCGGCTCACCTCGGCGGCGTCCCGAGCCGGTGGCGTGGTGAACGGCTGCGCCACGACGATCCAGAGACCGCTGCCGCGGCCATAGGCGCCGATCTGCCGCAGGCGTGAGTCGGCGAGCTGGCCGCAGAACCGCCGGCCCACCATCCGCTCGACGGCCGTATCGTCCGTCGCACCGGATATCCGAATCCAGAGCGATCGCGCGGCGCGATAGCCGGTGCGGCGCTGCGCCTGCTCGAGCGACTCGCCGCGCGCGAGGAGCCGCGCCACCTCGTCGAGCTCGCGGCTTTCCCTGAGCGGCGGGTGGGCGGCATGCGGCGGGCCGCAGTACGCGGCCCGTGCGCGATTGACCGCAGCGA
>DASZYK010000135.1:0-3786 GCA_035545455.1 Steroidobacteraceae bacterium | reverse complement strand
CTACCATGTGACGGTGAGCGCGCGCCGGATGCTCTCGATGGGCAGCCGCAAATATGCGGTCGAATCGTGGGCATTCCAGCGCCAGTGAGCCGTGCGCCTGCCGTTCACGGCGATCGACCGCGGCCGGACCGAGGCGTGAATCCGAACCTCGTATCGGCGCTGCGGCTTCTGTCCCGCGAAGGAGCCGGTGGCCGGCCCTATCACCAGCCGGTGGCTGCCGCCTGAGCTGTGATACGTCATCGGCGTGAGCGCATAGCCGCCATGCTCATAATCGAGTGAGACTCCATCGTCCTCGTAAAGATCGAAACGGCCGTTGCCGTTCCCGTAGACATTCACGGTCAAGCCGGCCGCCGCTGTGCTCCCGTGGCCGAGCGCCACCGTCTGCTCGGGAATGATGGCGCCCTCGCGGACGAAAACCGGCGTTGCGTCGACGGCGTAATGAGCCGTGAAGGTGGTGTTGCCCTGATGATGCTCGCCGGTGAAGAAGTCCATCCAGCTGCCGGGCGGCAGGTACACCGTGCGCTCACCGCCCGCCTGAAGCACCGGAGCGACCAGCATCTCCCTCCCGAAGCAATACTCGTGGAAGTGCCGGTAGGCCTGATCGAGATCGGGCCATTCCAGATAGAGAGGCCGCATCAGCGGCATGGACCGCTCGTGGGCCTGCCACGCGTACGTGTAAAGGTATGGAAGCAGCCGCATGCGCAGCGTGAAGTACTTGCGCATGAGCGCGACGCCCTCGGGCCCGTAAGCCCAGGGCATGCGC
Organism: Steroidobacteraceae bacterium; assembly: GCA_035545455.1. GTDB lineage: Bacteria > Pseudomonadota > Gammaproteobacteria > Steroidobacterales > Steroidobacteraceae > 13-2-20CM-66-19. The sequence continues at coordinate 3,023 of DASZYK010000135.1, read as the reverse complement.
GTGTTGCCCTCCCAGGGATTCTCGTGCGCGCCGTGCATGCGCAGGATGGGGCTGAAGGTACCGAACTCGATCCAGCGGGCGTAAAGATCGAACGGAACCCTGGCGCCGTGAAAGCCGCCGATGTCGTTGCTGATGTAAGGCACGAGCACGTTGCCGCCGCGCGCGGTATAGGCGACCTCGTAGGCGAGCACCCGCCACTCGGAATACGTGTCGCCGGTGAAGTAACCGGGATAGCGCTCACTGCCCCAACCGCCGTAGCGGCCGAGGATGAAGGCTCGCTTGCCGGTCTGCCGCTCGGTGGCGTCGTAGAACACCTCGTTGGTCCACAGCTGCGGGTCGAGGCCCGGCATCTGCGCCGCGCCGCCGCCGCCGTCGACCCACCAGAAGTCCATGCCCTGGCGGATGAGCGGCGCGTGCAGGTCGCGCATCGAGATGTCCGCCTGCTTGCGGTCGGCGAGATCGAGATAGATGCGCGGCGGCGGCGCGACGTCCCGCAGCGCGACCGGATTGCGCAGGATGCCCGGTGATCTTCCGGGCGGCGGCGGCTCGATGCGAAGCGCCATGACGTTGCGCTGGCCGGGGTGCAGAGCGGCTTTGACGTCGGCGTATGTCAGACGGCGCGGCCATTGCACGTGACTGTGCTGCACCTCTTTGCCGTTGACGAAGAGCCGGTAGGGGCCTGCAACCTCGCCGAGATAAAGGTATAAGGTCTGCGGCAGCGTGGCCGGCAGACGGAACGAGGCACGGTACCAACCGACGCCCTGATAGTCGGGATAACCCTGATGCCGCCAGGACGTATCGACACGGATCTGGCGCCAGCGCGAATCGTCGTAGCCGCTCGCGTACCAGCGGCCCGCGAGGCCCGCATCGTGCGGATCGGGTGAGAACTTCCAGGCGCCCGCGAGACTCTGGTCATAGCCTGGCGCCGGCGGCAGCGGGCGCCCGAGCGCCCGCAACACCTCGGGCGCATGGCTGTCACTGTAGGAGAGGCTGCTCTCCCTGGTGTTGGCATAGCCGGGGTGATCATTGAGAGAGAGCTTCAGGCCGCGCGCGTGCAGCCAGTCGATGAGCTGCCGCGGGTGCGGGACGAGCGGGCTCCAGTCATAGCCGCCCTGCCAGCCATAGTTGTGCCACGCGAAATCGAGCACCAGTCCCGAGAGCGGAATGCCGTTCTGCAGCAGCCGCGCGACCTCGCTCTCGAGATGCCGCTCGCCGTAACGCCGCATGGCCGGCGAGCGGGCCTCGGGCGTGCCGGGGAAATACTCGAAGTTGAGGTCGGTGATCCAGGGTCCCAGGGCATAGCGGGGAATCATCGGCACCGGGCCGCAGAGCCGGGCGTACTCCGCCAGAGGCTTGCGATAGTCGCGGTCGTAGGTGAAGAGGTACCAGTCCTGCCCCTTCGCCCCCGCGCGCGGCTCGATCCACGAATGGTCGGCCTTCCATACCGGGCTCGCGCTGTCGTCGAGAAACGCATAGCCGCTTCTGCTCAGGAGGCCGGGCGTGGCGGGCTCGAGCAGAACGTCGATCCCGGGAATGATGTCGTGGATCGGGCTGCCGAGATCATCCCCCGGCGGCGGCAGGGTCGCGGCGCTGATGTTGTCCAGGGAATACGTCAGGCCGCCGAGATTTCCGGGATCGGCCTGTCCCGGCCGCCAGTGACGATCGCCGCCGGCGGGACCGCGCCAGCTCACAGAGAGATCCGCTGCGGTGAAGGCGCCCGCATCGGTCCGGTAGCGCAACGTCAGCGCGGAGCTCTCGACGATGAGCCAGCCGCCGGCATGCGTCGTCGTCACCCGGACCGCGGGCCAGTTCCTCTCCTTCACCACGGCGGTCGGGGCATCGACGAACCTGCCGCCCGGCGAGAACTCCATGCGCACGAGCGAGGGTGTCAGGAACTCGAACCGAGCGTGGCCGCTCGTCACCTGGGTCGTAGTGGAACCGCTCGCAGGAGCGGCGTGCGCCTGGCCGAGCACCAGGGAAACCGCGGCTGCCGCGCCAAGGGTGCGTAAGAGCCTCATCTGCGTGTTCGCCTCCTGAATCCGGACCCCAGGGGCCGCCGCCCCAGCTCATCCGTGATGACGGGTGAGCCGGGAAAATCCGCCATCGGCGCACGCCCGTCAGTGGCCGCCGCGCCGGTACCCGTCGGTCAGTGTACCGAGAAACGCGATCACGTCGCGGATCTCGCCGGGAGTCAAGGCGGGCGGATCGCCCGGGTGCCGATCGAGCGGCGCGTCCATCCTGTCGACGTTGGCGCGATAGCGCGGCGGCAGATCGTCATATCGGATCACCTGCCCGGCCGCGTCCCGCGGATAGAAGCGCTGCGGATGCAGATCGCGATTGACGTAGAAGTCGAGCACCTGCCGGAGCGAGTGGAATACGCCGTTGTGGAAGAAGACCCGTCTCGTGGCGACGTTGCGCAGGCTCGGGGTCACAAACATCCCGCAGTACTGGCTCTGGCGGCGCAGATCCGCGCGATACGGCCCGCAGAGACCGAGATCGTAATGGCGCGGATCGCGGTTCGCGGGAATCGCGGGATTGCGTGGCACGCCGAGCGCCTCGTACTGGAAGTCGGTGAAGAGCGGCGGCAGGCCGTCGCGCGTCGGCCTGTCGAGGTGGCACGCGGCGCAGTTGCCCTTCGCCGGGTCGTTGAAGAGCTCATACCCGCGAAGCTCCGCCCGCGTGAAGCGGGCTCTTCCCGCGAGCCACGCGTCGAACTTGCTGGTGAAGGGATGGAAATCGCGGTCCTCGATCTCGTAGCGGGCGATGGCGAACATCGCCTCGTCGGTGGCGAGGCGCACATTCTCGAATATGCCCGGGCCGAAGAGCCGCACGAAATCCTGCGCATACGGCGCGGCGGCAAGCTTGCGCACCACGCGCGCCGCCGAGCCGGCATCCATCTCGAGCGGATTGTAGAGCGGCCCGTTGATCTGCTGCTCGAGTGTGTCGGCACGCCCGTCCCAGAAGAGCCCGCCCTGAGGAACGGGATTGGCGGCGGCCGCCTGGAGCGCTTGCGCCGTCTTGAC
>DASZYK010000134.1:0-8581 GCA_035545455.1 Steroidobacteraceae bacterium | reverse complement strand
GGAGCCCCGGCTCCTTCCGTGGCGGACAGTTCAGGAGAACATCGCGCTCGTGCTTCCGCCTGATCGGGTCGATCCCGTCGTCGAGGACATGCTGCGGGCGGTCGGCCTGCCCGGCGCGCAGGACTCCTACCCCTCGCAGCTCTCGGGGGGGATGAGCCGCCGCGTCGCCATCGCGCGGGCCTTTGCGATCGAGCCGGACCTGCTGCTGATGGATGAGCCCTTCGTATCGCTCGATCACGACACTGTGGAGCAGCTCCGCGGCCTGCTGCTCAAACTGTGGCACGCGCGGCCCACGACGGTGCTCTTCGTCACGCACGACCTGCGCGAGGCGCTGATGCTCGCCGACCGCCTGGTGCTGCTGTCCGCCGCTCCCGGCCATGTGGTGGCGGACGTTCCGGTGAGCCTGGCGCGCAATCGTCGCCACAGCGGGGCCGAGATCGAGCGGCTGCGCGACGAGATCCTGCGCCGCCACCGTGAGCTGATCGGCGCGGCGGCCGCGGCGGCGACGCCGGTCGAGTGAAGCGTCACGGCCCATATGGCATATTGCTCCCCTGTGCGACACGGCTCGGCCTCATCCCTGGATCATCCCCTCACCGAAGCGCCATGTTGGATCTGAAGACAGAGGCAGCGGACCGAAGGCCGGCCAGGGAGCAGGACCGTGAGGCGCGGCCGCTGGTGGTCGAAGGACTCAGCCACGCCTTCGGTGCGCGGCAAGCCCTGCGCGATGTGTCCTTCCAGCTCGACCGCGGCGACCGCACGATGCTGCTCGGCCTCAACGGCGCCGGCAAGACCACCCTGTTCTCCCTGATCACCCGCCTCTACAACCACCGCAGCGGCTCGATCCGGATATTCGGGTGGGAGATCAAGGAGAACCCCTCGGAAGGGCTCGCCCGGCTCGGTGTTGTGTTCCAGTTGCCGACACTCGACCCCGATCTGACGGTCGCGCAAAACCTCTTCTATCACGCCGCTCTGCACGGCCTGCCGCGCCGCGAGGCCGCGGTCCGCATCAAGCGCGAGATCGAGCGCGTGGGGCTGAGCGATCGGATGCGCGAGAAGGCGCGCACGTTGAGCGGCGGCCAAAGGCGTCGCGTGGAGATCGCGCGTGCACTGATTCATCAGCCGCAAATGCTGCTGCTCGACGAGCCCACGGTGGGACTGGACATCGCGAGCCGCCAGTTCCTCCTCGACCATGTCCGCATGCTGTGCCGGGAAGAGGGGCTCGCCGTGCTTTGGGCGACCCATCTCATCGATGAGGTCGACTCCGCGGCGCGCGTGATCGTGCTGCATCGGGGCCGGATCCTGGCCGAGGGGCCGGTGCCCGAGGTCATCCGCCGGGCCAACGCCTCGTCGATTCGCGAGGCGTTCGACAACCTGACCGGCGAGCGGGGCGAATGAAGCCAGTCCATTATTACCGCTGCCTGCGCGGGATCGTCTGGCGCGAGGCATTGCGCTTCCTGAATCAGCGGGGCCGCTTCGTGGCGGCCCTGGTGCGGCCGTTGGTCTGGCTGCTCATCTTCGCCGCCGGATTCCGCTTCGTGCTCGGCGTGTCGATCATTCCGCCCTACCAGACCTACATTCCCTACGAGGAATACATCGCGCCCGGCCTGATCGGCATGATTCAGCTGTTCCAGAGCATGCAGAGCTCGCTGTCGATGGTGTGGGACCGCGAGATGGGCAGCATGCGCACGCTGCTGGTGAGCCCGCTGCCGCGCTGGTACCTCCTCGCCTCCAAGCTGGTCGCGACGGTGATCGTCTCCGTCCTGCAGGCGTACGTGTTCCTGGGCATCGCCTATTTCTGGGGGATCCAGCCGCCGCCCATCGGGTACCTCACCGTGCTGCCGGCGCTGATCCTGTCCGGCATGATGCTGAGCGCGCTCGGCCTGCTCGTCTCATCGGCGATCCGCCAGCTCGAGAATTTCGCCGGCGTGATGAATTTCGTGATCTTCCCGATGTTCTTCGCCTCGTCCGCGCTTTACCCCCTGTGGACCGTGCGCCAGGCGAATGAAAAGCTCTACTACATCTGCATGGCCAATCCATTCACCCATGCGGTCGAGCTGATCCGCTTCGCGCTCTACGAGCAATTCAACCCGCAGGCATGCGCAGTCGTCGCCGCGGCCCTCGTCGTCTTCATGGCGCTGGCGATCCTGGGTTACGATCCCGGGCGCGGCCTCATCGCCCGCAAGGCGGCCGCGGAATGACCTGATCCGGGAGCGGAAGCGGCCCGCCGCCTCCCGGCGGCGAGCCTGCGGCTCGCGTCGCGCATCGCGCCCGGCGATTGCGCCCGCGTCAGAACCTGAAGATGCTCTGCAGCGCCACTTCGGTCTGGTTGCCGGTGGGCGCGGAGCTGCTCCACTTGACGAACGTGGGCGCGTTGGAGCTGTCGTACCGGGCCTCCAGCCGCAGCTCGAAGCTCGAAACCGGATCGTAGCCGACGGTCACGGTGCCTTCCTTCACTTTCTGCGAGGTGCCGGTGATGAAGCCGCCCTTGTCGTCGAAATACTCGCCGCGCAGCGACACGCGCCACTGCCCGCTCAACTGATAGTTCACATAACCGGCGATGCCGTCCCATTTCAGGTCCGGACCGGCAGCCTGAGCCTGCTTGCCCCAGTCGAAGCTTGCCGCGAGGGACAGCGTGGAAGTGGCGTTGTATGTCGCGACGGTGTCGAAGAACGTCCGGCTGGCGCCCACCACGGGATCGCGCCCGACGTAGGCCTGCGCCGTCAGCGAGATATTCCTGGCGGGCGCGAGGGCCAGCCCGAACTCTCCGGTCTTCGAGCTGAATCCCGCGAGCTTGGTGTAATTCCAGCCGTTGTTGACCCCGACGATCACGCTCACCATGTCGTTGACGGCGTACGTCGCCCGCAGCCCGGTATGGGTCATCGGCTCGCCGTAGAAGAGCAGGGACCGCGAGTAGTTCGCATTGCCGGTCGGAGCGATCACTTCCGCGCCGGCGAGCGTCGTGAACTTGCCGGCTTGCACCGTCAGGGGTCCGGACACGTACTGCGCGTAGCCCTGCAGCAGGTCGAAGGAGCTGGCGCTGGCGCCGGCACTCTCGGCGTAGTCGACGATCTTCGCGTCCTCGCCGGCGATCACATCGACCACGGCGCCGAAGCCGCTCTTCGGCTGGTAGGCGAGTGTCAGGCCGGCCTGGTCGAGTTGGAAGGTATCGTGGCCGGTATCGAACTGATGGTCGCTGTTGACGCCGGTGGAGTGAAAGTACGAGGCGGCGACGTATCCGGACTCGGTGATCCCGGAGTTGCTCAGGATCTGCGACAGCGTGGTGGCCGGGGATTCGGCCGCCAGCGCCCCGAGCGGTGCGGCGCCGGCGGCGGCGACCAGCGCTGCGATGTGGATTCGCTGCAACAAAGGCTTGTGCATTGGGGCCCCTCTGAGTGCCGAAGGATGTCGGTGGGCGCGGAGGCCAAGCATGCGCTATGCCAGGTGAGTTTCACATTAGTAATCAATAAGTTAGAGACAATCTGGGCGGCGCCGCGGCCGTGATTGCACCAGGAAGGTGCGGGGTCGCCCGTGCCCCTCCCAATCGGGTGCGCAGTAGCCACACGTTGAGGGTGGCCTTGCTCCCGCGAGCGCGCCGACGCGGCGAGATGTCATACTTTCCGTTTGACTGCCAGGCGTCAGTACCGTCCGACACGTTTTTCAGACACTGCAAATGAGTTACGCTGCCAAAATCCGTACCCCACGACGCTACCTCTCGAAGTGGCGCATCTCAGGGGTGGATTCCACCCGAGCAGAGCCACGGGACTGTCGCTCGTTGGCGACAGAGGGGCTCTGTTTGTGCCGCGAAGACCGGGCGCGGCGCGTGCCGATCGTCTGAGCCGAACTGCCCGGGAGTCTAGGTGTTATCGTTGCATCGAACGCAGCTGGCCGCCGCCGCTCTTGCGCTTCTTCTGCTCACCTCCGCGGCAGGGCAGACGGCGGGCACCGCTCAGCAGCCCAAGGCGCCCGCATTCACCTTCGCCACCGTGCAGCGGCTGGCGCAGCAGCGCGCGGCGCGGCCGTATCACATCCGCTCGACACCGCTGCCGCGGGCGCTTGCGACACTCACCTACGACCAGTACCGCGACATCACCTTCCGCCCGGGCGCCGCCCTGTGGCACGGACAGTCGATGTTCGAGGTGCAGTTCTTTCATCGCGGCTTCAATTTCGACCGCCGCGTGAACATCTACGAGGTGTTGCCGTCCGGAGTCCGGTCGGTGGCCTACAACCCCTCGATGTTCGAGTTCGGGCGGAAGGTGCCGCGAGTCACCTTGCCCGCCAACCTCGGTTTCGCGGGCCTGCGCGTGCACTATCCGCTGAACTCGCCCGGTTACAAGGATGAAGTGATCGCCTTCCTCGGCGCTTCCTACTTCCGGGCGCTCGGCCGCAACCAGGGCTACGGCGTCTCGGCGCGCGGCCTCGCCATCGATACGGCCACGACCGCGGGGGAGGAATTCCCCTATTTCACCGATTTCTGGCTGGTCCGCCCGGAGCCGAACCAGCGCAGCCTGACGATCTACGCGCTCCTCGACAGCCCGAGCCTGGCGGGCGCCTACCAGTTCGACGTGCGGCCCGGCACCACCACTCAGGTCCAGGTGACGGCGGAGCTCTATCCCCGGCGAGGGGTGAGCAAGCTGGGCATCGCTCCCCTGACCTCCATGTTCCTGTATGGGGACAAGTCCGCGGGGCGCCGGTTCGATGACTGGCGGCCCCAGGTCCACGACAGTGACGGCCTCATGATGCAGACGGGTACCGGCGAGTGGCTGTGGCGGCCGCTCGACAATCCGACCAAGCTGGAGGTGAACCGCTTCATGGACGACAACCCGAAGGGGTTCGGGCTCGTCCAGCGTGACCGGAACTTCGCCGATTACCAGGACCCGGACTCGCAATACGAGCGGCGGCCCAGCTACTGGATACAGCCCCTCGGCAACTGGGGCAAGGGCGGAATCGAGCTCGTCGAGATCCCGAGCGACGAGGAAATACATACCAATATCGATGCCTATTGGGTCCCGAATGCCCGCGTGGTGCCCCACTCGCCGATCCGCTTCTCCTATCTGATATCGGCTTACCTGACCTCCGGCGACCGCTGGCCCCCCGGGGGGAAGGTGGTGGCCACGCGGTTCGGGCCGGTCATGCGCGGCACGAACCCGGTGGCAGGCATGCGGCTTGTTCTCATTGATTTCACCGGCGGCGACCTCGATTCTCTGTTGCCATCGCAGCCAGTGCATGCGGACGCGGCGGCGGACGGCGGAACGATCAGCCATGTCACCGTCCAGCGACTGCCCGAGAACGGTGTCTGGCGCGTGACGATGCAGGTGAAACCGGGGAGCGATCAGCCGGTCGATTTGAGGTGCTATCTCGATCTTTACGGCGAACCCTTGACAGAGACGTGGACTTACCAGTGGACACCTTCGGGAGCGTAGCAGTGGATCCCCGCCGGCTGCGGCGCGCGGCGCTGTGGCGCCGGCTGCTCTTCTTTGCGTTGACGCTGCTCACCGCGGCGGCGGCGACGGGGATGATGTGTGACATTCTCGCCGCCAACGGGCTGACCGGACTCAAGCGGGCGGGCCTGGTGCTCTTCTACGTGCTCTTCGTCTGGATCACGGGAGCCTTCTGGACAGCCCTCGCGGGATTCGTGATCCGCCTGCGGGGCGGCGATCCGCTGTCGCTCAGGCCGGCGGAGCTCGCCGGCCGGCCGCTTGCCGGACGCACCGCGATCATCATGCCGATCTACAACGAGGACACGACGCGCGTGGCAGCCGGGCTCGACGTCATCTGGTCCTCGCTCGCTCGCCTGCCGGAGCAGGCGTCCTTCGATCTCTTCATTCTTTCCGACACCCGCAAGCTCGAGATCGCGGCCGCGGAAGAGGCCGCCTGGCGCGACCTCACCGCGCGCCATCACGCCCGCGGGCGGATCTTCTATCGGCGGCGCCCGGAGAACGTCAGCCGCAAGGCCGGCAATATCGCCGACTTCGTGCGCGCCTGGGGCGGCGCTTACGATTACGCCATCGTTCTCGATGCCGACAGCATCATGTCGGGAGAGGCGCTGGTGATGCTGGCCAGGCTCATGGACGCGCACCCCCAGGCCGGCATCATCCAGGCGCTGCCGCTGCCGGCGGGTCGGGAGACGCTGTTTGCGCGTCTCATCCAGTTCGCCGCCCGCCTGTCGAGCCCGATGCTCGCGAGCGGCCTCGCCTGGTGGCAGCTCGGGGAGGGCAATTACTGGGGGCACAACGCCATCCTTCGCCTGAAGCCGTTCGCCGCCTTCTGCGACCTGCCGCGGCTGCCGGGCTCGCCGCCGCTCGGAGGCGAGATCCTCAGCCACGACTTCGTCGAGGCCGCTTTCATGCGGCGCGCAGGATTCCAGGTCTGGCTGGTGCCCGACGACAGCGGCAGCTGGGAAGAGGTCCCATCGAACATCATCGACTACGCCGCGCGCGACCGCCGCTGGGCGCAGGGCAACCTGCAGCACCTCGGCCTTCTGCCCATGCGCGGTCTGCACTGGCTCAGCCGGGTGCATCTCATCACCGGCGTGCTCTCCTATGCCAGCTCACCCCTGTGGCTGCTGGTGCTGCTCATGAGCTCCACGGTCGTGATTCTCGATGCGGTGCGCGGCTATCAGTATTTCGCGCCGGGCTCCTACGCGCTCTTTCCAACCTGGCCGCAATACCGGGACGGGGAGATCGCCGCGCTGCTGGCGATCACGGTGATGGTGCTCTTCCTGCCGAAGTTCTTCGGCGCGCTGCTGGCGATGAGGGACTCCCGCCTGCGTCGCGGGTTCGGCGGCGGAGCGCGGCTGCTCGCGAGTCTCGGAATCGAGCAGCTCTTCAGCATTCTGCTGGCTCCGGCAATGATGCTCTTCCACACGACCTTCGTCGTGACCACACTGGCTGGCAAACCGGTCGTCTGGCACGCGCAGGAGCGCGGCGACCGCGGCATTACCATGCTGGAGGCGCTGTTGCGGCACAAGTGGCACCTGGTGACCGGTATCGCCTGGGGTGCGGTGATTCTCGCGTTCGCCCCGCGGTACATCTGGTGGCTGCTGCCGGTGCTCGCCGGGATGGTGCTCGCCGTGCCGCTCACCGTGCTGACGAGCCGCACCGGCGCGGGGCTGTGGCTGCGCAAGCATCGGCTGCTGCTCACACCGGAGGAGACCGAGCCTCCGGCGGAGTTGGCTGCGCTGCAGGCGCGTCTCGCCGCCGGTGCCGTGACCAGTGGCGAGGCGTTGCCGGCCGCGGGCGGCGGTGTGTCAGGCAACGGCGCATCGGGCGGCGGCCCGGACGGGACCTCGGATTCCTCCGGCAGCGTGCCGGAGCGCGTGCCGTTGCCGATGCAGGCGCAGCCTCCGCGCTATCTGACCGCCCGCGATGCCCTGATGAAGATAGGGCGTTGGCGGAGCGTGAATCCGACCTGACGCCTGATCCAACTTCGCACCTGCATGGCGCGCGCCCGCGGCGCGTGCACCAACCGAGCGCCTTCGGAGCCGCAACCTGCGGTTGCGGAGCGGCTCGACGCCATTTTTTCAATGGCATGAGCATTGCACGGTCCCGCCCGGAGGGCTCATGACCGTGCTGGATCCCGACAAGATCGCTTTCTGGCCGGCCTGCAACGAGGAGGCCGAAGCCGTGCCCGTCTCGTCCGCCGGGCCCTCGGGCCGCCTCACGCGCACGCAGATCGTCGATGCTGCGACCAGGCTCATCGCGCGCCGTGGCGATCATCGCATCCCATGGCCGTCGATCGCCGCGGAGGCGGGCGGCGAGCCTTTCGGCATCGCGCCGGACTGGCTCGACGATCATGCCGCCCTCATCGATCAGTGCTACGCGCGCACCGCGCAGGCGCTCTCGGACAGTTTGCTGCGCGCCGAGACTGCGCCCGGCAATGCCCTCGACAAGCTGGCGGCCTTTCTGGTCGCCGCCCTGGAGGCGCGGCGCGAGCTCGGAACCCTGCTTTCCTTCCGCCGCGGGCGCAACCTGCCCGACGCGCTGCAGCGGCGTCTGCACGAGCGAGACATGATGGTACGCACGCGCCTGAAGCGCCTGCTGGAGCAGGGTCGGCGCGACGGCTCGCTCGCCCGCCGCAATGCCGACAGCGCCTGCGAGCTGATCCTCGCCAGCCTCATGGTGCCGGATGTCGCCGTCACCGACCCGGAGCAGCTGATATGGGACGGCGAGCTCGTGGAGCTGCTGCTCGCGGCGCTGGCGGAGCCGCATCCGCCCGCATCCGGCGCGGCGCTCGGCCAAGGGGCCGGCGCCATGTAAACTCTTCTCCTGCCGCAGTCCCGCGGTGAGGAGAAATACGTGCTCGAGCACCTCGACCGGCTGCCGCCGGACCCCATCCTCGGCGTGATGGCCGCATTCCGTGCCGACTCTGATCCGCGCAAGGTGGATCTGGGCGTCGGCGTCTTCCGCGACGACGCCGGGGAGACTCCGGTGATGAGGGCCGTCCGGGAAGCGGAGCGGGAGGTGCTCGCACGGCAGACCACCAAGACTTATGTCGCGGCGGTCGGCAACGCCGGGTTCAACGAGGCGATGGAGCGGCTGGTGCTCGGGCAGGGGCACGCCGCGCTGGCATCGGGTCGCCTGCG
>DASZYK010000133.1:0-3613 GCA_035545455.1 Steroidobacteraceae bacterium | reverse complement strand
CCAACCCTCGCGATCTCGCCAAGATCTTCGGCGCCCCCGACTATGCCGCGTGGCGCTCGCTGCGCGAATCGGACGACGCCAAGTACGTCGGCCTCGCCATGCCGCGCTTTCTCGCGCGGCTGCCGTACGGGGCGAAGACCTCGCCCGTGGAGGAGTTCGATTTCGAGGAGGACACGGGCTCCGGGGATCACTCCAAGTACACGTGGGCGAACTCCGCCTACGCGATGGCCGTCAACGTCAATCGCTCCTTCAAGCTCTACGGCTGGTGCTCGCAGATCCGCGGCGTGGAGTCCGGCGGCGCGGTCGAGGGGCTGCCGGTGCACACCTTCCCCAGCGACGACGGCGGGGTCGACATGAAGTGCCCGACGGAGATCGCGATCAGCGACCGGCGCGAGGCCGAGCTCGCCAACTGCGGGCTCATGCCGTTGATCCACCGCAAGAACACCGACGTCGCCGCGTTCATCGGCGCGCAGTCGCTGCAGAAGCCGGCCGAGTACACCGACCCGGACGCGACGGCCAACGCCAGGCTGTCCGCGCGGCTGCCTTACCTCTTTGCCAGCTGCCGCTTCGCGCACTACCTGAAGTGCATGGTGCGCGACAAGGTCGGCTCCTTCAAGGAGCGGGCGGACATGGAGCGCTTTCTCTCCGACTGGATCAAGGGATATGTGCTCGGCAATCCGGAGAATGCCGGCGACACCCTCAAGGCGCAGAAGCCGCTCGCCGGGGCGGAGGTGAAGGTCGAGGAGGTCGAGGGCAACCCCGGATACTACAGCGCGAAGTTCCATCTGCGCCCGCACTATCAGCTCGAGGGCGTCAACGTCACACTGAGTCTGGTCTCCCGCCTGCCGTCGCAGAAGGCGGCCTGAGGCGAGCCGGACCTGCAACAACCGTCCCCGGCGCCGCGTTCCTGCGGCGCCAGCCAGGGACACGTAATCAACAACCAACGCGGAGCTTGAGCCATGGCAGTCGACATGTTTCTGAGTCTCGACGGAATCAAGGGGGAGTCCGCCGACGCGAAGCACAAGGGCGAGATCGACATCCAGTCGTTCTCCTGGGGTCTTTCCAACATGGGCAGCGGTCATCGCGGCACGGGCTCCGGCACCGGCAAGGTCGACATCGCGGACATCACGATCCAGAAGACCATCGACAAGTCCTCGCCGTCGCTGATGCTCGCCTGCGCCAACGGCAAGCACATCGCGAAGGGCAAGCTCACGGTGCGCAAGGCGGGCGAGAACCCTCTCGATTACCTGACGGTGGACATGGAGAACATCTTCGTGTCCAGCTACCAGACCAGCGGCTCCTCGGGCGGCGACACGCCGTCGGAGTCGTTCTCCCTGAACTTCGTGAAGGTGAAGCTCGAATACTGGACGCAGACGGCCAAGGGCGCGAAGGACGAGAACGCCACGTTCTCGTGGAACATCGCCCAGAATGAGAAGTTCTGAGCCCGGCGCGACTGACCGCCGGCGGCGGCGATGACGTGAGCTCCGCAGAGAGCAAGCTGCGCGAAGCGGATCTGGCCGGGTGCCTGTCTGACCTCAAGGAGGAGGTGCGGCGCAACCCGGCCGATCCCAAGCCGCGCGTCTTTCTCGCTCAGCTGCTGATGGTCCTCGGCGACTGGGAGCGCGCGTTGACGCAGCTCGGCGTCATCGCGGAGATGGACGCGAGCGCTCTTCCCATGACGCACGCCTACCGCGCGGCCATCCAATGCGAGCAGCTGCGCGGCTCGGTCATGCGCGGCGAGCGCTCACCGCTCGTGCTGGGCGACCCGCAGCCGTGGCTCGCGCTGCTGCTGCAGGGACTCTCGGCGCTCGCCGCCGGGAAGGCGGCGGAGGCGGAGGAGCTTCGTGCCCGGGCATTCGAGGCGGCGCCGGCCAGCGCCGGGAGCCTCAACGGCGTCGCCTTCGAGTGGATCGCCGACGCCGACTCGCGGCTGGGGCCGGTGCTCGAGGCGCTGTTGAATGGCGCCTATTACTGGGTGCCGTTCGAGCGCATCGCGGCCATTCGCATCGAGCCGCCCGAGGATCTGCGCGACCTCGTGTGGCTGCCGGCGGAGTTCACGTGGACCAACGGGGGGCAGACGGCCGGCTTCATACCGACGCGCTACGCGGGCAGCGAGCTCTCGCAGGATGCGGCCATACGGCTCGCCCGCAAGACGGAGTGGAGCGCCATCGGGGACGACTCCTTCTCCGGCCTCGGCCAGCGGGTGCTGGCGACCAGCGCGGACGAGGCGCCGCTGCTGCAGGTGCGCGAGATCGAGCTGCGACCGGCAGGGCCCTGAGGGGCCGCCGTGGCGGATCTGACGCTCAACGACCGGCTGCAACCCGCGCTCCTCGACCGGTTGCTCGATGACGAGCGCACGGTCGCCCTCGTCCGTGTCGGCATCGAGCCTGCAGCCCTCGAGCGGCTCGAGCTGCCGCTCGAGTCCCTCATCGACATCCTGAGCGCGCAGGGGCTGGCGCTGCAGACCCGGGAGGCGGCCGGCGAGCGGGTCGAGCTGCGGTTCACCGCCTCGAGATTCCAGTCCGGCCCGGCGCAGCTTCGCTCGCTCGTCGTGCGCCCGCCCGGCGCGCCGCAAGGCGTCACGCTGCAGAGCTTCGCCGCGCTCGAGTTCGCGGCCGTTCGCAACACGGAGCTCGAGCCGGCGGAGCGCCGCATGCTCTCCCGGCAGAGGCTGCGCGAGTGCGTGCATCGCGATCTCGGCTGGCTCTTCAACTCGATGAGCCTCGATGCGGAGCAGGACCTCGATCCGTTCCCCGAGGTGGCGAGCTCCGTCCTCAACTACGGCATGCCCTCGTTCGCCGGCCGCACCGCCTCGTCCATCGAGCCGATGGAGGCCGCCGAGCGCCTGCGCCGTGCCATCGAGATCTTCGAGCCGAGGCTGCGCGACGTCCGCGTGCGGCCGCTGCAGACCGCCCGCGGCGAGGCGCAGGAGCCCGGACACGAAGGCACGCTGGAGTTCACCATCGAGGCGGAGCTCTGGGGCCAGCCCGTCCCGCAGCCGATGACTCTGCGCACGCGCATCGACACGATGAGCGGGGATGTCTCGGTGACCGAGAGCAGAGGCTGACCGCCCGCGGCGCGCAACCATGGACACGAGACTCCTCGAATACTACAACCGCGAGCTGCAGTTCATGCGCGAATCGGGAGCGGAATTCGCGCGCCGCTATCCGCGGGTCGCCGCTCGCCTCGGCCTCGAGGGGCTCGAGTGCGCCGATCCGTACGTCGAGCGGCTGCTGGAGGGCTTCGCCTTCCTCGCCGCGCGCGTGCAGCTGAAGCTGGATGCGCGCCAGCCGCAGTTCACGCAGCATCTGCTCGAGATGGTGTATCCGGGGTTCCTGGCGCCTCTGCCCGCCGCCGCGGTCGTGGAGATGTCGCCGGACCTTCAGGAGGACTCGCTCAAGTCGGGCGTGCGCATCCCGCGCGGCAGCGCGCTGCGCACACCCCTCGGGAAGGGGGATCGGACGAGCTGCGAGTTTCGCACCGCGCAGGATGTGACGCTGTGGCCCCTCACCGTGTCGGAGGCGAAGTATCTCTCCGGCGCCGGCGCACTGGGGTCCCCGGGAGCCGGCGTCGAGCCTCGGGCCAAAGCGGCCATCCGCCTCAGGCTGGCGGG
>DASZYK010000132.1:0-6858 GCA_035545455.1 Steroidobacteraceae bacterium | reverse complement strand
CTTCCTCGCCGTGTTCGTCATCGGCGGCCTCAACGGCACGATCAGCGCGCTCATACCGTTCGACTGGCAGCTGAACGACAGCTACTGGATCGTGGCGCACATCCACTACGTGCTGGTCGGTGCGAACCTGTTCCCGGTGCTCGCGGCCTTCTATTACTGGCTGCCGAAGATGACCGGCCGGATGATGAACGAGCGCGCCGGGATGATCAGCTTCTGGATGATCCTGATCGGCTTCAACGCCACCTTCTTCCCCATGCACTTCCTCGGCCTGCTCGGCATGCCGCGCCGGATCTACACCTACAGCAGCGGCATGGGCTGGGGCGACTGGAACCTGGCCATGACCTGCGGCGCCTTCCTCCTCGCCGCGGGGATCGTGCTGAGCGTCATCAACTTCATCGTGAGCGCCAGGCAGGGCCGGCCGGCCGGTCCCAACCCCTGGAACGCCGACACGCTCGAGTGGTCCACGCCGTCACCGCCGCCGCCCTACGGTTCGGTGCACATCCCGACGGTGCAGAGCCGGCATCCCCTCTGGGACGAGCATGACGAGGAATACGACCCCGAGGATGCCCGCGTGCTCGACCGGGAGCGCATGACGATCTCCACGACGTGGCTGGACGCGCGGCCGATCGCGCTCGCCAAGATGCCGGAAGACTCGATCTGGCCGCTGGCGCTCTCCCTCGCGCTGAGCGCGGTCGCGGCCCTCGTGCTCGTGAAGTCCATGTGGTGGACCCTCGCCCCGATCATCGTGGGGCTCGCGATCATGGCGATCTGGCTCTGGCCGAAAGAGGAGAAGCACGCCGAATGAATGCGAACGCGGTGGCCGAGAGCAACGGCGCGAGCGCCGAGTGGCTGAGCGCGCGGGCGATCCGCGAGCTGCCGATCGATCAGGACCGCGGCACGGGCGCGATGGCCTGGTTCATCGCCTCGGAGGCGATGGTGTTCCTCGGGCTCTTCTTCAGCTACTACTACCTCGGCCACGGGCAGCCGCGCTGGCCGATCGGCAGTGCGCCGTCGCTGATGCTGCCGACCGCCATGCTGTTCGTCCTCCTTCTGAGCTGCATCGCGCTCTGGACGGGTGGTTGGATGCTGCGGCAGGGCCGCGAGCCGCCGGCCCGCCTGGCGCTCCTCGTGACCGTCCTGCTCGGCTGCGGGTTCCTGGTGCTCAATGCCTTCGACTACAACTCCGAGGCGTTCAAGCAGCACCCGACGCAGAGCTCCTATACCTCGATCTTCTACACCATCGAGGGGGTGCATGCCGCGCATCTGATCCTGGGGCTCCTCTTCCTCCTCTACGCCATCGTGCTGCCGAAGATCGGGCCCACCGGGAAGCCCCCGCACGGGTCCTACCGCAACGCCGCGCTGTACTGGTACTTCGTGACTGTGGTGTGGTTCGTGATGTACGCCATCATGTACATCAGCCCTCATCATGCGGTCGGGGCCAATCCCGCCATTCAGTGAGTGGATCCTCGAGACGATGGCCGCAACAACACCCCCGCAGACCCGCCCGAGCATCTGGTACGGCATCTTTGCCGCTCCGGTCGCGTTCGGGCTGCAGGAGATCCTGAACTGGCTCATCTCGAGCGGCGCCTGTCCCTCGGGCAATCCCGCAGGCATCGGCGGAGTGCCCATGTTCACCAACACCCGGGCCATTCTCTGGGGCATCGGGGTCGGCGCCTTCGTGGCCGCCGCTGTGGCGCTCTGGATCGGCATAGGGGCATGGATGCAGTCCCGGGATCCCTCGTTCCTCTCCATCCGGGCGCGGACCCGCCCGGACTATCTGGCCGCGGCGGCCATGCTGGTGAGCGCGGTATTCCTCATCGCCATTCTCTGGCAGACGGTCGGGATCTTCGTGCTGCCCGAGTGCGGGTACGTGAGATGAGCAAGCCGCCGGCACTCACGGGTCTCGCGGCCGCGGTGTCACTGCTCCTCTTTCTCACGGGCTGCCGCGGGGGCCGGTACACGCCTCCCGTCGACACCGTGCCCGGCGGCAATCCGCGGGTGGGCGCGCATCTCATCGAGAGCTATCGCTGCGGGGCCTGCCACATGATTCCGGGCATCAAGGGTGCCGACGGGCTCGTCGGGCCGCCGCTCATCCTCTTCGCCCGCCGCACGTATGTCGGCGGCGAGCTGCCCAACACGCCGCCGAATCTCATCCGCTGGATCGAGGACCCGTCCGCGGTCGAGCCCGGCACGGCGATGCCAGCGCTCGGACTGAATCCGCAGCAGGCGCGGGACGTGGCGGCCTATCTCTACACGCTGAGGTGATCTGATGGCGCAAGACGGCAGGCAATTCTCGACCCGATGGGCCCTCCCGGCCGCCGCCCTCACGGTGCTTGCGCTCGGGGGTCCGCTGGCGCTCGCGCAGTCGAGCCTTTCATCGCCGCCGCCGCCGGCGGCCGAGGGCGCCCCGATGCCGGAGCAGCTCAATCCTCCGCCCACGCCGACGGACATTCACACCGTCGCGCCGCTTGCGGACGGGCAGTGGACGCAGCCGGCCGGTGACTACGGCAACACGCGCTTCAGCCCGCTGCATCAGATCAACGCGGGCAATGTCGCCAATCTCAAGGTCGTCTCGACCATGGCGAACGGGATCGCCCACGGCTGGGAAGGGCAGCCGCTGGTCGTGGGCGACACGATGTACGTCGTGACTCCATACCCCGACAAGCTGATCGCGATCGATCTGAAGCAGCCGCACGGACCGGTCAAGTGGACCTACAACCCGCGGCCGGATCCGCGGTCACAGGGCAAGGCGTGCTGCGATGTCGTCAACCGCGGCGCCGTCTATGCCGACGGCAAGATCATCTACAACCTGCTGGATGACGAGACGGTGGCCGTGGACGCGAAGACCGGCAAGCAGGTCTGGCGCACGAAGGTCGGCAGCATCGATACCGGCATGACGATCACCATGGCGCCGATCGTGGTCGACGACAAGGTGATCCTCGGCAACTCGGGCAACGAGCTCGGGGTGCGCGGCTGGATCATGGCGCTCAACGTGAGCGACGGCTCGGTCGCCTGGCGGGCGTACAGCACCGGCTCGGACAAGGACTGCCTGATCGGGCCGGACTTCAAGCCCTACTATGCGAAGGACCGCGGCAGGAACCTCGGCCTCACGACCTGGACCCCGGGGCAGTGGAAGATGGGAGGCGGCGCGGTCTGGGGCTGGATCTCCTACGACCCGGAGACCAGGCTCATCTTCTACGGCACCGGCAATCCCGGCACCTGGAATGCGAGCCAGCGCCCCGGCTCCAACAAGTGGTCCAACACCATCTTCGCCCGCGATCCAGAAACCGGAATGGCCAAATGGGCGTTTCAGGAGGATGCGCACGACGCCTGGGATTACGACACCATCATCGAGAACATCCTGGTCGACATGCCCTGGCACGGTCAGGTGCGCAAGCTGCTGATTCACCCGGGACGGATGGGGTTCGTGCAGGTGTTCGATCGCACGGACGGGCAGCTGCTCTCGGCCGAAAAGTACGTGCCGGTCAACTGGGCGCGCTCCTACAGCCTGAAGACGGGGCTCCCTGACGAGGACCCGGCCTATCGGCCGCACCTCGGAAGCACGACATACAACATGTGTCCCTCCCCCACGGGCGGCAAGGACTGGAACCCGACCGCCTTCGATCCCCAGACCGGAATGCTCTACATCCAGGCGCACAACGACTGCTTCAACATGACGCCACATGAGGCCAACTACATCGCGGGCACGCCCTACATCGGGGCCAACGTCACGATGTTCCCCGGGCCCGGCGGCTGGCAGGGCGCGCTCATCGCCTGGGACGTCGGCGCCGCGCGGCCCGCCTGGATGCTGAAGGAGAACAAGCTGCCGCTCTTCGGCGGTGTGCTTGCGACCGGCGGCAGTCTCGTCTTCTACGGCACGCTCGACGGCTGGTTCCGCGCCGTGGATGCGCACACGGGCAAGGTGCTCTGGCAGTTCAAGACCAGCTCCGGAATCATCGGCGAGCCGATGACCTTCCTCGGGCCGGACGGCAAGCAGTACATCGCGATCTATTCCGGCGTCGGCGGATGGCTGCCGGCAGCCGCGCTGCCGAGCGTCTCCGAGACGGATCCGACCGCCGCGCTCGGCGCGGTCGGCGCGGTGGAAGACATCAAGAAGTACACGGCCCCGGGAGGCGTGTTGTATGTATTCGGGTTGTAGGCGACCGCGCTCGGCCGGCGCAGCGCGGAGGAGGCATCGATGATGCTCAGGCTGTTGTTGATTGCCCTGGCGGGACTCCTCCCGCCGGCAATGGGCGGCTGCTCGGCATCGGCGTCGGATCCGCCGCCGTCCGCTTCGGCCGCGCCCGCACCGGGGGCGCAGGCTCCGGGCACTCCGACCCGGCTGAGCGGCACCGTGCCGCCGGCGCTGGCTCCCGTGGGGCCCATTCCAGGCCCGCAGGTCGCGGGCGAGAACCCCGCCACCACCATCGAGAACCCGTACGCCAACGATCCTTCCGCCCTCGAGCAGGGCCGGCAGTTCTTCGTGGCGATGAACTGCGCCGGCTGTCACGGCGGCCATGCGGGCGGGGGCATGGGACCGGACCTGCGGCCCGATCACATCTGGCGCTATGGCAATGCGCCGGCGAATCTCTTCGACTCCATCTCGATGGGGCGCGGCATGGGCATGCCGGCGTGGGGCACGAAGCTGCCGCCCGATGTGATCTGGAAGCTCGTGGCGTACATTCAGTCGCTCGGGACCCAACAGGAGCCGGACAGGCCGGCGCCGCCGCCCGCGCATGCGCCTGATTCCGTCGCGACGCCGAGCTACTGATGGCCATGAGCGCGCGTCATCGCATCCGTCCGGCGCTCGCGGCTCTCGGGGGCGTTGCCGCCGCCGGCTGCAGCACGCCGATGAACTACATGATCGGCAACGGCGGCGTGGGCGCTCGCGCCTCCGCCTGGCTCGGGTGGCAGGCGATCATCGCCTTCTGCGCCGCGACGCTCGTGACCTGGGGGTTCCTCCTCTGGTTCGCGCTGCGCCGCCGCGGCAGGCTCTCCGAGCACGAGCCGATCGACATCAACCAGGGGCAGGCGTGGATTCTCATCGGCGGCTTCCTGGTGCCGATCGGCGTCCTCATCTTTCTCTTCGCGGAGATGATGTACGTGCTCGCCTCCGAGCCCGTGGCGAAGCCGTCGGACCCGGCTCCGGACATCGTGGTCTCGGGGCAGCAGTGGTGGTGGAACGCGACGTATCGGTTCAGGGGCCACCCGGATCTGAGCGTGAGCCTGCCGACCGAGATCCACATTCCCGTCGGCAAGCCGATGACGGTCGAGGTCGTGAGCCGTGACGTCATGCATTCCTTCTGGGTTCCGAAGCTGAACGGCAAGATCGACCTCGTTCCGGGACTCAAGAACTACGAGGTGCTCGAGGCCGTGGAGCCCGGAACGTACCTCGGGCAGTGCGCCTCGTACTGCGGAGAGCAGCATGCGAACATGAAGTTCCGCGTCATCGCGCAGCGGCCGGGCGCGTTCGAGGCCTGGCTCGCGCACCAGCGTGCCGAGGCTCCCGCGCCGCAGACCCCGCAGGCGATCCGCGGCGAGCAAGTCTTCATGGCGGGCGCCTGCAGCCTCTGTCACACGATCCGCGGCACGCCGGCGCACGGCGAGCTCGGACCCGACCTGACACATCTCGCGAGCCGCAGCACCATCGCCGGCGGCATGCTCCCCAACGACACCGCCGACCTCGAGGCCTGGGTGACGCACGCCCAGTCGCTGAAGCCCGGCACGCCCATGCCGAACCTGCCGCAGTTCAGCGGCTCGGATCTCAGGGCGCTGGTGACCTACCTTCAGACCTTGAAATAACCGCCGGCGAGATCAGCGCCAGAGCTGCTGCAGCGCCGCCGTCGCGAGCGCCAGCAGCAATGCGGGCGGCATGACGAGCGCCCCCAGCTTGAGGAAGGTGAGGCCGGTGACGTGCACCTTCTCCCGGCGCAGCGCGATGAGCCAGAGGATGGTCGCGAGCGAGCCCGTCACCGAGAGGTTGGGCCCGAGATCGACGCCGATGAGGAGCGCGTCCTGCAGGTGCGCCGGCACCTGCCCGCTCCCGCCGATGGATCCGGCGATCAGCGCCACCGGCAGGTTGTTCATGACGTTGCAGGCCGCCGCGATGCTTCCTCCGGCGGCCAACACCGCGCCGTGTGCCGGGCCCCGCGCCAGGTGCCGAAGCGCAGAGCCCAGAGCCGTCAGCACTCCCGTGCGGCCGAGGCCCTCGACCAGCACGAACAACCCCGCCACGAGCGGCAGGACTCCCCAGGAGACTTCCTTGACGAGGGTCCAGGGCTGCCGGCGGTCGAGGAGCAGCGCCAGCCCGGTCGCCAGGATTCCGGCGGCAAATGTTGGCGCGCCGAGCTCGAGTCCCGCGGCGGAGGCCCAGAGCAGCGCGACGGCCGTGAGCGCAATGCCGTAGGCGGCGAGCTTCGCGCCGCGCGTGAGGGGCGGCAGGTCGGCGACGGCGGCGTGCTCGTTGGCGATCGCCCGCCGCAGCGAGAGGCGCAGCACGATGAAGGTCACGGCGATGGCCGCGAGCGACGGCAGCGTGAACCGCTCCAGCCACAGCGGCAGGGGAGGCATGTGGCTCGCGAACACCACCAGGTTGGCCGGATTCGAGATGGGCAGGAGGAAGCTTGCCGCGTTGGCGATGAATGCGCAGATGAAGAGGTACGGCAGCGGCTCCGTGCGTGCATGGCGGGTTGCCGCGTAGACGGCGGGCGTCAGCACCACGGCGGTCGCGTCATTGGACAGGAACGCGGTGACGATGACTCCGACCACATAGATGAGCGCAAACAGCCGCCGTGGCGAGCCTCGCGCCCAGCGCACCGCGAGCGCCGCCACCCAGTCGAAGAGGCCCTCGGTCCGCGC
>DASZYK010000131.1:0-3108 GCA_035545455.1 Steroidobacteraceae bacterium | reverse complement strand
TCGGCGGCCCCATAGGGCGAGGCCCACGATGGGCCGAGTAACCGCGCCGGGCCGGGAGCGTTTCATCACACCGGGTATTAGACGGCCGAGGCGACCGTCAAGCAAGGCCCTTCCTGTCCTGCTACGATCCCGCGGATGGCCCTCCCCGTCCGCACGTGCGCGCTGGTCGGCAGGTTCACGGACTCGCGCGTCGCGGAATCCGTGCATGCGTTGCTGGCGCATCTGGCGACCCGGCAGGTTACGGTGCTCGTCAGCGACACCGCGCCCTTGACGGACGGGCCGCCGGTGCAGCGGGTGCCCGAAGGGGAGCTCGGCCGCCGCGCCGACCTCATGATCGCCGTGGGCGGCGATGGCACATTGCTCTATGCGGCCGGCCTGGTTGCCCGTCATCGCGTGCCGCTTCTCGGAATCAACCGCGGCCGGCTCGGCTTCCTGACGGACGTGATGCCGCAGGACATGTGCAGCTGCGTCGATGCCGCTCTCGCGGGGACGCTCGATGCCGACGAGCGGCCGCTGCTCTCGGCGTGCCTGCATCAGGCGGGCGGGGTAGCCGAAGCACTGGCGCTCAATGACGTCGTGCTCCAGAAGCTCGCGACCGGACGGATGCTCGACTTCGAGACCCGGGTGGGAGGCCGATATGTCAACACGCATGCCGGCGACGGTATCGTCATCGCGAGCGCGACCGGATCCACCGCATACGCCCTCTCCTGCGGCGGTCCGATCATCGAGCCTCATCTCGACGCGCTCGTCATGGCGCCCATCTGTCCTCATACCCTCTCCGATCGGCCCATCGTGGTCTCCGCACGCGCCCTGATCGAGATCGAGCTGCTGCAGCGGCCCGACACGCGCGCGCAGGTGACCTGTGATGGCGCGATCCTCGGCGAGATCGTGCCCGGGGACCGGCTGGAGGTGAAGCCCGCCGGCGAGCGGATCACGCTGCTGCACCCCCCCGGCCACGATTATTACCGCCTGCTGCGCTCGAAGCTTCACTGGGGCCGCGGCGACGCGGCGCGCTGAGCTCCGGGATCCCCGTCCGCGAGTACCAGGGCCTTAGGAAGAATCCCTATGCTCATTCGCCTGCAGATCCGCGACTTCGCCATCATCGAGGCCATCGAGCTCGAGCTGCAGCCGGGACTGACGGTGCTCACCGGCGAGACGGGAGCGGGCAAGTCCATCCTCGTCGATGCGTTGCAGCTGCTCGCCGGCGGCCGTGCCGCACCCGAGATGATCCGTCATGGCGCCGAGCGGGCCGAGATCGCCGCGACGTTCGATCTCGGCAACCCGCCGCCCGGACTCACGCGGTGGCTGGAAGAGCAGTCGATCGATGGTGGCGACGAGCTCGTCGTCCGCCGCGTCCTGTCGGCCGACGGCCGCTCGCGCGCATACCTCAACGGTCAGTCCGTTCCGGTGCAGCTGCTGCGCGAGTCGGGCAGCATTCTGATCGACATCCACGGTCAGCACGAATTCCAGTCGCTGACGCGCCCCGCCGCCCAGCGGGAGCTGCTCGATGAGTACGGGCGGCTGGAGCCGCTGGCCGGCCAGGTGGGAATCGCCCACCGGGTCTGGCGCGAGATGCTCGAGCGCACCCTGGAGCTCGAGAGCCGCGCGCGCGATCGCGAGGCGAAGCTAGACCTGCTCAAGTACCAGGTGTCGGAGCTCCAGGCGCTCCGGCTCGAGGAGGGCGAGATCGCCCGGCTCACCGAGGAGCGCGCGCGGCTGATGAATCGCGGACGCCTGGCTGAGCTCTCCCAGACAGCGCTCGCTGCGCTCTATCAGGGTGAAGACGGCAACGCCCACGCCACCATCAGCCGCGCCCTGCAGTCGCTGCGCGCGGGATCCGCGATCGACGCGAAGCTCGCGCCGGTCGCCGCGCTCGCGGAGGAGGCGGCGGTGCAGATCCGCGAAGCCGCGCGCGAGCTCGAGCGCTATGGGGAGAGCCTCGACCTCGACACCCAGCGCCAGCACGAGGTCGAGAAGCGGCTGGCGGCCATCGAGGAGTTGGCGCGCAAGAATCGCGTGACGCCGCTAGAGCTGCTGCCGCGCGCCGCCCAGCTCGCCGCGGAGCTCGAGGGACTGGAGCGCGCGGAAGTCGACCTCGCGGTGCTGCGCAAGGAGCTGTCAGCGGCTCTGGAGCGGTACCGCGATCAGGCACAGGCCCTCTCCGTGAAGAGAACGGCCGCCGCCTCCGCCCTAGCCAAGAGCATCACCGCGCACATGCAGACGCTCGGAATGTCGGGCGGCCGTCTGGAGGTCGACGTGTCGCAGAGCCGGACCGCGGAGCCGGCGCAGCACGGGATCGACGACATCGAGCTGCGGGTCAGCACGAATCCCGGGCAGCCGCCCCGCGCGCTCGCAAAGATCGCCTCGGGCGGCGAGCTGTCGCGGCTGTCACTCGCCGTGCAGGTCGCCAGCAGCGCGCGGGAGACGCGCTGCATGGTATTCGACGAGGTGGACTCCGGCATCGGCGGAGCCGTCGCGGAGATCGTCGGGCGCGAGTTGCGCGCCCTGGGCGAGCGCGGGCAGGTGTTGTGCGTCACTCACCTGCCTCAGGTCGCCTCGCAGGGCCATCATCATCTGCGCGTCACGAAGCTCACGGATGGCAAGACCACACGCACTTCCCTGACCGCACTGTCCGATCAGGACCGCGTCGAGGAGCTCGCGCGCATGCTCGGCGGGGTCGACGTGACCTCCAAGGCGCGCGAGCACGCGCGCGAGATGCTTCAGGTGGCGGGCAAGCGCTTGGGCGCGCGCCGGTAGGGACAGTGGGCCTTGCGGCAATTGCCGTAAAGAATCAGGGAATGATCGCGGATCGTGAAGCCCAGCCGCTGCGCGACCGCCGTCTGACGCTCTTCTATCCCGGCGTCCATGAACTCTTCGACGCGGCCGCAGTCCAGGCAGACGATATGATCGTGATGCGTACCCTGGTTGAGCTCGAAGACCGCCATGCCGTTCTCGAAGTGATGGCGGGTGACGAGGCCCGCGGCCTCGAACTGCGTGAGCACCCTGTACACGGTGGCGAGCCCGATGTCCTCGTTGGACTCGAGCAGGGTGCGATAGATGTCCTCGGCTGACAGATGGCGCGTCGCGCTGCCCTCGAGGATCTCGAGG
>DASZYK010000130.1:0-6557 GCA_035545455.1 Steroidobacteraceae bacterium | reverse complement strand
GACCGTTGCGGACAACTACGGCGAGGAGCAGACCGACCCCTTCGCGGCCATTACGCCAACGAACCTGCAGCGGGTGAACGTCTTCACCACGGGGCCGGATCTCACCTTGCGCCCGAGCTATGCGAGCTTCATCAATCTCGGCGCCCGCTATTCCCAGGTCAGCTACCAGAGAAGCCCGTTCGACGGCCACAACCTCCTCGGGTCCGCCGAAGTCGGGCGCCAGCTCTCGCCCCTCTCCAAGCTCTCCGTCGTCGTGCAGGCGGAGCAGCTGCGCTTCAGCAACACGACGGTCAACACCGACTACGACCGGCGAGAGGCTTACGCGCGGTATCTGATCGAGGGTGCGAGGACCGCGATCGACGCGCAGCTGGGAGCGACACAGGCGAACGATGTCGGCTCATCGTGGAGGACGAGCCCGCTGGTGCGATTGCTGCTGACGCGCAGGGTCTCGCCTTTCTCGGTCGTCTCGCTCGGCGGGGGCCGGGAATACACTGACGCCGCGGGCAGCTTCAGCAGCCTGAGCAGCGGCGCCGGCGGCGGCATCGCCGTGGCGCCGGTCTACCAGAGCACCGCCAACTATCAGCGCACTTATGGCACGGCGGGCTGGCGATTCGAGCGGCTGCGCACGACCTTCGGGCTCACGGGCAGCTGGGAGCGCGACAACTACGACATGCAATCGGTTTTCAATGTCACCCGCGCGGCTCTGGGATTGAATCTGGGCCGCGCGCTGACGCCGAAGCTATCGGTGAACGTCATCGGATCGGCCAACCGCTACGATTATTTGAATCAGGGATTCACGGACAAGTTCGGAACGGTCGGCGCCGGCCTGGTATATCGTCCCGGGCGCTGGTTCATCGTCTACGCGCGATACGACCATGCATTCCGCCGCAGCTCCCCTGGTCCTGGCGTGCTGACGGGCGGCACCGGCTACGACGAAAACCGCGCCTTCATCATGATCGGATACCGGCCGCATTCCGATATCGAGTCGGGCGGCGCACCGGGCTTCGGCGGCGCACCCTCTTACTGAGCCCTCAGTCGACCGTAACGCTGATCTCGCCCGAGAGCGAGCTCGAGACCTGCTGGGCGTTATAGGCCGAGATCGCGAAGTAGTACGTCCCTGCCGGGAAGGTGCTGTCGCTCACGACGTAGGAGGTCTTCGTCGGATCGGTGATCTCGATGCTGCCGGTGTAGTCCTGCGAGGTCGTGCCGTAGTGCAGGGTGTACCCGGCGAGATTGGTGAGGGAGCTGCCGTCGCTGTTCTGCGTGGGCGGGCTCCAGGAGAGCGTGATCGATTTGGTGGTGGGGGAAGGGGAGGAAGTCGAGCCGGTGGCGCCCGAGGAGCTCGTGGAACCGCTGGAACTGCTCGAGCTGGCCGCCGCGCCGCCGCCCGTCGAGCTGCCCGCGCCGCCGCAGGCGGCGAGGCTGGTACAGATGAGCGCCGCGAGCGCGAGTTGCGCGATGCGCGGCGATCGGACTCCCCAAAATCTCATCGTTACGTGTCTCCACCATCCATCCGGTGCGGCACCCATCCGCCGGTGCCGGCCCCGCTAGTGCGGCCTGGCTTCCTGCCAAGCGTCCGCCCACGCCACTGCACGAGCCGTGCCAAAATTACAAGTCTTTGTTTTCAAAGAGAAAGATACCGTTACCGGCGGCTCTGCGGCGAACTCAGGCTGGGCTTTGTCGGTCGGCGCCGACGAAGTGGTGAGATCAGGCACAATGATGGGTGGCTAAGCCACTGATTCTTGTTGGGATTTTTGATGTCTCTCTTTCGCGACGAACGACCCCGCGCGTATGGACGTCCGTGTCAATCGACGTCGGCCTCCGAAGACGCGAGTCCGTGCAGGAAACCGGGCACATTCCAACACTGTGACGCCGCACACACGGAGAGCGGCGCCGCGGCTGCTGTATCGCCGTCGCTCTGCGTATACACTTTGTCCGGAAGGGTCGTGGCCGCGTCCGTCCGGCCACGATGAACGCATAACATAAGACGTGCCAGCCGGGCACGCGCAATCACTCCAAGGTAGTCAGCGACATGCCGGTGAGAACCACCATTACCACGCTCTTTCAGGAAGTCGCCCGCGAGCAGCAGCGCCAGCTCGTGCCGCTCAGCGATGACCTGAAGCTCCTGCAATGCGGACTCGACTCGCTGAGCTTCGCGCTCATCGTGGCGCGTCTCGAGGACGCGCTCGGGTTCGATCCGTTCGACACGGCGGAGAGCTTCCCCGTCACCTTCGGGGATTTCGTCAGGCTGTACGAGTCGCGCGCGACCTGAGGACCATGGCGCTCTGGGACTCGATCGGCAAGGCGGCTGCGGCACGCGGCGGGGCAGTGATCGGCCCCACACGCTCGGTGCCGCTCGCCTCGCTCGCGCGAGTCTCATGTCTTGGCGGCAGCCTCGATGCATTGCGCGGACGCTCGGTGATCCTCGCAGTGCGTGATCAGTTCACGGCAGCCATCGCGCTGCTGGAGCTCGACGGCGTCGCGCGCCGGATGGTGCTCTGCACGCCGGATCTGTCTCCCGAGCATCTGCCGCATGTCGCCCGCAGCGCGCGGGCGGACACCTGGCTGGGCGACGCATCGAGCGGCTCACCGCCCGAGGGAGTCGGGCTCGACTTCGCGGTCGAGGCCGATCCGGCTCCAGTGCCCTGCAACATCGAGCGGCGCACGAGCTTCGACACTGAATGGGTGCTCCTCACCTCCGGCACCACGGGCGCTCCGAAGCTGGTGGCGCATACGCTCTCGAGCCTCACCAGCGCCTTTGCGGGACAGCCGGCGGAGGGCGTGCCGCCGGTCTGGAGCACGTTCTACGACATCCGCCGCTACGGGGGCCTGCAGATCTATCTGCGCGCGCTCTACACGGGCTCTCTCATACTCTCGAGCGCCGGCGAGGCGACGACGGACTTTCTCGAGCGCGCCGGCGCGGCCGGGGTCACGCACATCTCAGGGACGCCCTCCCACTGGCGCAAGGCGCTGATGAGCGGAGCGTCCGAGCACTTCTCGCCCGCCTATGTCCGGTTGTCCGGCGAGATCGCCGATCAGGGCATCCTCGATGCGCTGCGAGCGGCGTTCCCGGGGGCGGTGGTGGCGCACGCCTTCGCATCGACCGAGGCCGGCGTCGGCTTCGAGGTGCGCGATGGCCGCGCCGGCTTTCCGGCGGCGCTGGTCGGCAGCTCGGAGAGCGGTGTCGAGCTCGACGTCAGCCGCGGAACGCTGCGGATCAGATCGCCCGGAAACGCGTCGGCCTATCTCGGCGAGGGCGCTCCGCCCCTGAAGGATCCGGAGGGCTTCGTCGATCTCGGCGACCGGCTGGAGCTGCGCGACGGGCGCTATTACTTCGTCGGCCGCAGCGGCGGCATCATCAACGTCGGCGGGCTCAAGGTCCACCCGGAGGAAGTCGAGGCCGTGATCAATTCTCACCCGCGCGTGAGAATGTCGCTGGTGAGATCCCGGCGTAATCCCATCACCGGAGCGGTCGTCACCGCGGACGTCGTCCTTGCCGAAGCGGCTGCCGCTGCGGGCGAGCCCGCGGCCGACGAGCGTATCCGCCAGGAAATCCTCGAGGCCTGCCGCACGACGCTCGCCGCGCACAAGGTGCCGGCGCTCATCCGTTTCGTGCCGTCGCTCGAGATGTCGGCTTCCGGAAAGCTGGTGCGTCCAAGTGCGTAACGTTCTCGTCACAGGCGGCAGCCGGGGGCTGGGACTCGCGATCGCCTCGCGGCTGGCCTCGTCCGGTTACCGCGTGATTGCGCTCGCACGGAGCGAGACGAAGGAGCTGCGCGCCGAGATCGAGCGTCTCTCGGGCGAAGCCGGGAATGGATCCAGCGGCGAGCTGCGCTTCCGCGCCTTCGACCTCTCGGACCTGGGCGCGATCGGGGCAATGGTGGGCGAGCTGCGCCGGGAGCTGGGGCCTCTCTACGGCCTCGTCAACAACGCGGGCCTCGGCACCGCGGGCCTCCTTTCCATGATGCGCGACACGGAGATCGAGGCGCTGGTGCGCCTGAACACCCTGTCGCCCCTGCTGCTGACGAAGTACGTCGTTCGCTCCATGATGTCCGAGCGCGAGGGCCGCATCGTGAACATCTCGAGCATCGTCGCCTCGAGCGGCTACAAGGCGCTCTCCGCCTATTCGGCCACCAAGGCTTCGCTCGAGGGCTTCACCCGCTCGCTGGCGCGGGAGGTCGGGCAGCTGGGCATTACGGTCAATGCCGTGGCGCCCGGATTCGTGGATACGGCCATGACCCATGCCCTGGATGACAAGGAGCGCGAGCAGATCATGCGCCGCAGCGCGCTTCGCCGCATGGCGGAGCCCGACGACGTGGCCGGTGCGGTCGAGTACCTTCTGGGCGAGAAGGCGCGCAACATCACGGGCATCATACTGACGGTGGACGCCGGCAATACGGCTTGAGGCAACCATGAGACTCGAGACCATCGCCATCCATGGCGGCTTCGACAACGACCCGGCCACGAAGTCGGTGGCGGTGCCGATCTATCAGACCGTCGCATACTCGTTCGACAGCGCGGAGCACGGCGCGGCGCTCTTCAACCTGGAGGCGGAGGGCTATCGTTACACGCGCATCTCCAATCCGACGACGGACGTGCTCGAGGAGCGCATGGCGCAGCTCGAGGGCGGCATGGGCGCGCTCTGCGTGAGCTCCGGGCAGGCGGCGCTGCACTACTCCGTGCTCACGGTGACGGAGGCCGGGCGGAACATCGTCTCCGTGCCGCAGCTCTACGGGACGACCTACACGCTCCTCGGCCACATCCTGCCGAAGCTCGGCATCCAGACGAAGTTCGCCAACTCCGACCGGCCGGAGGCGCTCGCGGCGCTCATCGACGAGAACACCCGCGCGGTCTTCTGCGAGACGGTCGGCAATCCCGCCGGCAACGTCTGCGACATCGAGGCCCTGGCGGAGGTGGCGCACCGGGCCGGCGTGCCCCTGATCGTCGACAACACCGTGCCGACGCCGGTCCTCATCCGGCCGATCGATCATGGCGCCGACATCGTCGTGCACGCGCTCACCAAGTTCCTCGGCGGCCATGGAACGACGATGGGCGGCATCATCATCGACAGCGGGAAATTTCCATGGACCCGCCACGCCGCGCGCTTCCCGATGCTGACGGAGCCGGACGAGTCCTACCACGGACTCGTCTACACGGATCACTACGGTCCCACTGCCTACATCGGACGCTGTCGCAGCGTCTTCCAGCGCACGATGGGATCGGTTCTCTCTCCCCTCAGTGCGTTTCTCCTCCTGCAAGGCATCGAGACGGTGGCGCTGCGCATGGAGCGGCACGTGGAGAATGCCCGCCGCGTGGCGGAGTTCCTGCGCGATGACCCCCGGGTGGCCTCCGTCAGCTATGCCGGCTTCCCCGAGAGTCCCTATTACCCGCTGGTGCAGAAGTATCTGAAGGGCAGGACCTGCTCGCTGCTGACCTTCGCGGTCCGCGGCGGCTACGATGCCGGCACGCGGTTCTATGACGCGCTCAAGCTCTTCAAGCGGCTCGTGAACCTGGGTGACGCGAAATCCCTCGCCTGTCACCCGGCCTCGAGCACCCACCGGCAGATGTCGCCGGAGCAGCAGCGGCTGGCGGGCATCGGTCCGGAGACGCTGCGGCTCAGCATCGGCATCGAGCACATCGACGACATCCTCGCCGATCTCGACCAGGCGCTCGCGGCCGCGGTCGGCTGAGCGGAGGGCCCATGCCGGCAGACCGAATCGCGCCGCCGGTGGCGGCGTTGTTTCCCGAGAGGGCGGCACGCGAGAGGACGGACGATCACCTCACGCGCGCGCTCGCGGATGCGGCGGAGCGGGTCCTGCGAGGGCCCGTCATGCCGGACATCGACATGACGGAGCTGCGCCGTGACCTCGCCGGCTTCGATTTCTCGCAGCCGCGGCCGCTGGATGAGCTGATCGACTGGGCCATCGGCCGGCTCGAGCACGGCACGGTGCACATGATGCACCCGCGGTATTTCGGGCTCTTCAATCCGCCGTCCAACTTCCCCTCCCAGTGCGCTGACCGCATCTCCGGCGCCTTCAACCCGCAGCTCGCGAGCTCCGGCTCCTCGCCGGCGCCCGTCGCCATCGAGCAGCACGTGATCCGCGCGTTCGCGCAGCGCGCGGGACTGCCCGCGGAGTCCGCGGGGCACTTCACCACCAACGGCTCGGAGGCCAACTACGAGGCGCTCGTCTGCGCGCTGACGCACGCGGACCCCAGGTTCGCGGACGAGGGCGTGCGCGCCTTCCATGGGCCCGCGGTGATGTATACGTCGCGCGAGTGCCAGCCGGCCTGGCACAAGATCGTGCACCAGGCCGGTGTCGGCCGCGCCGGCCTCAAGCTCATCGCCACCGATGGGGCCGGCCGCATGGACGTGCGCGCGCTGGCCGATGCCGTGCGGGAGGACCGCCGGCGGGGCAGGGTGCCGGTGTTGATTTCCGCCACGGCGGGAACCACCGGAGCCGGCATGGTCGATCCGCTCGAGCCCTGCGCGACGCTCGCTCGCGAGAACAACATCTGGTACCACGTCGATGCGGCATGGGGCGGGGCGGCGCTCTGCT
>DASZYK010000129.1:0-7011 GCA_035545455.1 Steroidobacteraceae bacterium | reverse complement strand
TCGACCTCCACCCAACCTTCTCCCACGCCGACCCTGGCGCCGGCCTCCTCCAGCTTGGCGAGCACCGCATCGAGATGATCGGGGCGCGTGTTCTTGATCCTGACGTTGCCGCGCGTCATCGCGCCGGCCACGAGATAGGTGCCGCTCTCGATGCGGTCCGGCAGCACCTCGTACGAGGTCCCCCGCAGCCGCTCGACACCCTCCACGACGATCTTGTCGGTGCCGGCGCCCTGGATCTTCGCGCCCATCGAGATCAGAAACTGCGCGAGGTCGACCACTTCCGGCTCGCGCGCGGCGTTCTCGATGACGGTCTCGCCTTCGGCGAGCGCCGCGGCCATCATCAGGTTCTCCGTGCCCGTCACCGTCACCGTGTCGAGCACGAGCCGTGCGCCCCGCAGCCGCCCGGCGCGCGCGCGGATGTAGCCGCCCTCGATCGTGATGTCCGCGCCCAATGCCTGCAGCCCGGCCACATGGATGTTCACGGGCCGGGCGCCGATCGCACAGCCGCCGGGCAGCGATACGTCGGCGCGTCCGTAACGTGCGACCAGCGGGCCGAGCACCAGAATCGAGGCGCGCATGGTCTTGACCAGCTCGTAGGGCGCGAAGCAGTCGCGCACCGTGGTCGGATCGACCTCGATGCGCATGCGCTCGTCGATCGTCACCGTCGCACCCATGCCGCCCAACAGCTCGACGGTCGTGGTGACGTCCTTCAGGTGAGGGACGTTGCCGACCACCACCGGCCCGTCGGCCAGCAGTGCGCCGGCGAGAATGGGCAGTGTCGCGTTCTTGGCGCCGGAGATGCGTACCTCGCCCTCGAGAGGCGCGCCTCCCTGGATCTGCAGCTTGTCCACGTCACTCCCGCCCGGCTTCGGCCGGCGTCAGCGCCTCGATCGAGAGCGCGTGGATCTCGCGGCCCATGCGCTCGCCGAGCGCCCGGTACACGAGCTGGTGGCGCGCGACACCGCGCTTGCCGGCGAACTGCTCGGCGACGATGCGCGCCTGGAAATGGCTGCCGTCATCGGACTGCACCCGGACTTCGGCTCCGGGCAGGCCGGCGCGGATCAACCGCGCAATCTCCTCTGGGCTCATCCGTCGGATATTATCCCGTCATGAGCTCCGCCGCCGCCCCAGTCGATCACAGCCGCCTCCTGGCCGCGGCGCGCCGCGCCCTCCTCATCGAGGCGCAGGCGGTGGAAGCGCTGGTGCAGCGGCTGGACGGGCGGTTCGCCGCCGCCTGCCGGGTGTGCCTGGAGTGCCAGGGGCGGGTGGTCGTCACCGGCATGGGCAAATCCGGCCACGTCGGGCACAAGATTGCCGCGACGCTCGCCAGCACCGGGACCCCGGCGTTCTTCCTGCATCCCGCCGAAGCCAGCCATGGCGATCTCGGCATGATCACCCGCGGCGATGCGGTGCTTGCGCTCTCGAATTCCGGCGAGACGCCGGAGCTGCTGCTGCTGCTGCCGCACCTGAAGCGTCTCGCGGTTCCGCTGATCGTGATGACCGGCAGGATGGACTCGACTCTCGGCCGAGCCGCCACCGTCACGCTCGATGTCAGCGTGCCGGAGGAGGCATGTCCCCTGAACCTGGCGCCCACCGCGAGCACCACCGCAACGCTGGCGATGGGCGATGCGCTCGCTGTCGCGGTCCTCGAGGCGCGCGGCTTCACGAAGCAGGACTTCGCGCGCTCGCACCCCGGCGGGACCCTCGGGCGACAGCTTCTGCTGCACGTCGAGCAGATCATGCGCACCGGCGATGCGTTGCCGCGAGTCGGTCCGGACACGGCCCTCGGCGAGGGTCTGCTCGAAATGTCCCGCAAGGGACTGGGCATGACCGTGATCGTGGACGACGCCGGCCGGATTCTCGGTGTTTTCACGGATGGCGACCTGCGCCGCGCGCTGGATCGCCAGGTCGACGTCCACCGCGCCACCATGAGCGAGGTGATGACCTCCCCCTGCAGGACCATCGCGCCCCAGGAACTCGCGGCCGAGGCGGTGCATCTGATGGAGGTGCATCGCATCACCGCGCTGCCGGTCGCGGATGAGCAGGGGCGCCTCATCGGCGCGCTCAACGTGCACGATCTTTTCCGCGCCGGCGTGGTATGAGCGCCGCGGCGGCCGCAGGGGTTCGCCTCCTGGTGCTCGATGTCGATGGGGTGTTGACGGACGGCCGTCTCTACTATGGCGCGCGCGGCGAGGCGCTCAAGGTCTTTCACGTGCGCGACGGCTTGGGGCTGAAGCTGCTCGCGGCCGCCGGCGTCACGGTGGCTGTCATCTCGGGCCGAAGGTCCGGCATGACGGGCCGCAGATGCCGCGAGCTGGGGATTCGCCACTTGCTCCAGGGGGTGGAGGACAAGCTGGCCGCCTTTCATCGTCTGCGCGCGCGCCTGGGACTGGCTTCCGGTGTGTGCGCGTGCGTGGGTGACGACATTCCGGATGTCCCTCTGATGCGCGAGGTCGGCTTGGCATTCGCGGTAGCAGACGCACATCCACAGGCGCGTGGTGCGGCCCACGTGGTCACCAGCCTTCCCGGCGGGAGAGGGGCAGTTCGCGAGGTCTGCGATTACCTTTTGGACGCGCGGCGGGACGCAGCGCCGGCAGCCACGTGATCTATCGCCTCTTCGCCGTCCTCACCATCGTCGCGGTGATAGCGGCGTCGCTCCTGCTCGCCCGGCAGGAAGGCGGGGCTCCCGTGTCCACGACCGTGCAGGAAAACGGCTGGGACGAAGGATATGCGGCGCGCAACGCGAAGCTCATCGAGACGGGCCCGGACGGTCTGCCGCTATATACGCTGAATGCCGCGACCATCCGTCAGTTACCGAACGAGGGACGAGTGCAGCTCACGCAGGTGCGGTTGAGCTTTCGCGACACGGACGGCAATCCCTGGACCGCGACGGCCGACAACGGCGAGCTCGAGCAGAGCGCCCGGCAAGTGAGCCTTTCCGGCAACGTGCATGTCTCGGGCACGCTCGAGGGCTCATCCGAGCCGGCGCAGTTCTTCACCACCTCGGTGTCCGTCGACATCCCGAACGACGTCGTCAGCACGAAAGACCCCGTGCAGATGCTCTGGTCGGGGGGGCGGCTCGGCGGTACCGGACTCGTTGCCAATTTGAAGGACCACCGCGTCCAATTAGAATCGGCCGTACATGGCACTTTCTCGCAGTAGTCTCCGCGTCCTCCTGTTCCTGCTCGCGCCGCTGGCCGCGCACGCCGCCCCTTCCGCTTCGGCTGCCGGCGCCGCCGCGCCCCCCGGGAACGGCGCGGCGCAGCCTGCCCCGCTCATCGATCCGCAGCAGCGCTATCAGCTGGACGCGGCCTCCTCGGACATGGACTACAAGACCCACACCATGGTGTTCAAGCACATCGTGCTCTCGCAGGGCAACACCGTGGTTCGCGCCGATCAGGCCCATGCCACCTGCGTCAACTGCCGGGACAGCCGCTGGACGTTCCAGGGCAACGTCCGGATCGATGCCCAGCCGCGGGGGAGCCTGCGATCGGATCAGGCGACCGTCGAGGTGCGCGACAACCGCATCGTGCGCGCCACC
The DNA here is from genome assembly GCA_035545455.1 of Steroidobacteraceae bacterium. Classification (GTDB taxonomy): domain Bacteria; phylum Pseudomonadota; class Gammaproteobacteria; order Steroidobacterales; family Steroidobacteraceae; genus 13-2-20CM-66-19. Next base: position 3,470 of record DASZYK010000129.1, on the reverse strand, counting down.
GTCACGGGCAATCCGGCGGAATTCGAGCAGCAGCGCGGCGACGACCTCGGCATGGAAAAGGGCCACGCGGACCAGATCGTCTATGACGTCGACGAGGGCACGGTGCTGCTCACCAACGACGCCTGGGTCTCCGACGGCCGCGATGAGATGAGCGGCCCCTCGATCTCCTACAACATTCGGCAGGAGAAGGTGCAGGCGACCTCGCCGGGCGCCAGCCAGGGGGTACACATCACCATCACACCGCAAGGCGCTCCGAAACGGAGCAAGAGCGCCGAGGCTCCGCCGCGCGCCTCGGGCGCGCCACCGGCGCAACCCCCTTCCCCGGGAGCCGGTGGCACGAAATCGCCCGGAGCCGTTGACGGCGCGAAGCGCCCGCCCAGCGGCGAGGCGCGGGATGGGGCGAGCGGCGCCGCCGGCCCGCCCCAGGGCCGCTCATGACGACCCTGCGCGCGAGCGGGCTCGAGAAGAGCTACAAGGCCCGCAAGGTCGTCCGCAGTCTCAGCATCGACGTCTCCAACGGCGAGGTGGTGGGACTGCTGGGGCCCAACGGGGCCGGCAAGACCACGGCCTTTTACATGATCGTCGGTCTCGTGCCCTGCGACGCCGGGCGAATCGAGCTGGGCGATACGGATCTGACCCGCCTGCCGATGCACCGGCGCGCACAGCTCGGACTGGGCTATCTGCCGCAGGAGGCTTCGGTCTTCCGCAAGCTGTCCGTCGAGAACAACATTCTGGCGATCCTGGAGACGCGCCGCGATCTCGAGCGCGCGGCGCGCGAGCAGCGCCTGGAGGAGCTGCTCGAGGAGCTGCGCATCGGACACGTGCGCCGCAGCCTCGGGCTCTCACTCTCGGGGGGCGAGCGGCGCCGGGTGGAAATCGCGCGCGCGCTCGCTGCCGAGCCGCGCTTCATGCTGCTCGATGAGCCGTTCGCCGGAGTCGATCCGCTCTCCGTGCTCGACATCCAGCGCATCATCCGCGAGCTGACCAGCCGCGGCATCGGCGTTCTGATCACCGACCACAATGTACGCGAGACCCTGGGGGTCTGCGGGCGGGCGTACATCGTCAATCAGGGAACGGTCATCGCGCAGGGAAATGCGGAAGAAATCCTTGCCAACCCCCAAGTACGTGAGGTGTACTTGGGCGAGTCGTTCCGGCTCTGAGAGAGCCTCGGCCCTGCCGATTACCCGGCATTCGGAACCGCTCAAAAGTGCGTCGAATCAGAGACTTACCCAGGAAGGCCCAAGGCCACCCCGTGCCAGCATGCTGAAACCCTCCCTGCAGCTCAAGCTGGGTCAGCAACTGACCATGACCCCGCAGCTGCAGCAGGCGATCCGGCTCCTGCAGCTGCCCGCCCTGGAGCTGCAGGCGCACATCCGGGAGCTCCTCGAGACCAATGTGATGCTCGAGCCGATGGACGACGGCCACGAGGAGAGCCTCGAGACCGGCACGCTCGAGCATGCGGCGGCACCGGAATCGATCGACGTCCCCGAGTCCCCCCGTGAAAGCGCCGTCGAGGTGATGGACGAGGGCTGGGGCGAGCACAGCGTCGGTCCCGCCGAGACGCCCTGGAGCGGCGATGACGAGGATCGGCAGCAGGAGTTCGCCGACGCGGCCGGCCAGTCCCTGCAGGAATACCTGCTGTGGCAGCTCGAGCTCGCGAAGCTCGAGCCGCGGGAGCTGGCGATCGCGCGCGCCATCGTGGATGCGATCAGCGACGACGGCTACCTCACGGAGCCGCTGGAGGAGATCGCCAATACGCTCCGGCCCGAGGTCCACTGCGAGACTGCCGAGGTCGAGGCCGCGCTCGGCGTCGTACAGGCCCTCGATCCGCCCGGCGTGGGCGCCCGCTCGGTCGGCGAATGCATCGAGCTGCAGCTCCGGCAGCTCGACCCGGCGATTCCGGGCTTCAATGCGGCCATCGAGATCGCCCGGCATCACCTCGAGCGCATTGCCGGCCGGGAGCTCGCCGTCGTCAAGCGGGAGCTGCGGGCCAGCGACGAGGAGCTCGCCTGCGCTCTGGCGCTCGTGCGCTCCTGCCACCCGCGTCCCGGCTCGACGGTGAGCGCGGGTTCAGCCGAGTACGTGGTACCCGATGTCTTCGTCCGGCGCACCGAGCACGGCTGGGCGGTGGAGATCAACTCGGCCACCCTCCCGCGGGTGCGGCTCAACCAGAGCTATGCGAGCCTCATAGGCCGCAACGCCAGCCACGCCACCATGCGCGCGCAGCTGCAGGAAGCGCGCTGGCTGCTGAAGAGCCTGGAGATCCGCCACGAGACGCTGATCAAGGTGGCCCGCTCCATCGTGGAGCGCCAGACCGCCTTCCTCGAGCATGGCGAGGAGCACATGCGCCCGATGATCCTCAAGGACATCGCCGAGGCCATCGGCATGCATGAGTCCACCATTTCCCGGGTCACTTCCGGCAAGTACATGCACACCCCGCGCGGCGTGTTCGAGCTGCGCTATTTCTTCTCGAGCCACGTGGAGGGCGCGGACGGGTCGGGGACCTCCTCGACCGCGATCCGCGCCAAGATCAGAAAGCTCGTCAAGGACGAGGATGCGGAATCGCCGTTGAGCGACGGCCGCATCGCCGAGCTGCTCTCCGCGGAAGGCATTCCGGTCGCTCGCCGCACCGTCGCCAAGTACCGCGAAGCGATGGGCATCGCCCCCTCGAACGAGCGCCGGCGGGCGGGCCTGAGTCAAATGTGATTGAGATGATGTCAGCCACAACACCTGAGAAGGAGACGGCTATGCAGCTCAACGTCACCGGCCATCACGTCGAGGTCACCCCCTCTCTGCGAGGCTACGTGGAGAAGAAGCTGGAGCGCATCGGACGGCACTTCGAGCAGGTCATCGACGTGCATTGCGTCCTGACGGTGGAGAAACTGCGACAGAAAGCCGAGGCGACGCTGCACGTGAGCGGCAACTCCATCCATGCGAATGCGACCGAGGAGGACATGTACGCCGCCATCGATCTGCTGGCCGACAAGCTGGACCGGTGCATCAAGAAGCACAAGGAGAAGATGACGGATCATCACGCTGTCGAGGGACGGGCATTGAGGGCCTGACACCTCCGCCCGAAAGGGCGACGACAGAGCGGTGCCGCCGTGCGCATCATCGTCTTGAGCGGGCTGTCCGGATCGGGCAAGAGCGTGGCTCTGCACATGCTCGAGGATCTCGGCTTCTACTGCATCGACAACATCCCGGCGGCGCTGCTCAAGCCCTTCTTCTCCCACGCCGTGCGCAGCCCGGGAAGCACCTACGAGCACGCGGCCGTGGGCCTCGAGGCCCGCAACCCCGCCGCGGAGATCGCCACCGCCCCGCAGCTCATTGATGAGCTGCGGCGCAGCGGGATCGAATGCGAGGTCATCTTCCTGACGGCCACGGACGAGGAGCTGCTGCGGCGCTTCGCCGAGACGCGGCGCAAGCACCCGATGAGCCGGCACAACATCGACCTGCGCGCCGCGATGGCG
>DASZYK010000128.1:0-3262 GCA_035545455.1 Steroidobacteraceae bacterium | reverse complement strand
ACCGTGTGCATCGGCCCCGCACGGCCCGGTGACAGCTATCTCAAGGTCGATGCGATCCTCCAGGCGGCGCTGTCCGCGCGCGCGGACGCGGTCCATCCGGGGTATGGGTTTCTGTCGGAACGGCCGGTGCTGGCGAAGGCCTGCGAGGAGCACGGCATCATCTTCATCGGACCGACGGCGGGACAGATCGAGTCCGTGGGCGACAAGCTGCGCGCCCGCGAGCAGGCGCAGGCCAGCGGGGTTCCGGTGGTCCCCGGAGGAGCCGTGGGTTCCACGGCGGGAGCAGTGGCGCTTGCCCGCCGCATAGGTCTGCCCGTTCTGGTGAAAGCCGTCGGGGGCGGCGGCGGGAAGGGCATGAAGCGTGTCGAGCGACTGGAAGATTTGCCCCACGCGATGCAGTTGGCGGAGTCGGAGGCGGGTGCCGCGTTTGGCGATGCACGCGTATACATCGAGCGCTTCGTGACACGGGGCCGGCACGTCGAGGTGCAGGTTCTCGGGGATGGACACGGAGCAGTCATTCATCTGGGCGAAAGGGACTGCTCGGTCCAGCGGCGCTATCAGAAGCTCATCGAGGAGACGCCGGCACCGGGGCTGTCGGAGGACTTGCGCCGGCGCCTCCACGAGGCGGCGGTCCGGTTCGCGGCCGGGATGGCTTACCGGGGGGCGGGAACGGTCGAGTTCCTGGTGGATCTCGAGCGCGATGCGTTCTATTTCCTGGAGATGAATGCCCGCATACAGGTCGAGCATCCGGTCACCGAGGCGGTCACCGGAGTGGATCTCGTGGCGGAGCAGATCGCCATCGCCGCCGGCGAGGGGCTGCGCGTCGGGCAATCCGACGTTCGCCCGCGCGGCTGGGCGTTGGAGTGCCGCGTGAATGCCGAGGATCCCGTGCGCGACTTCCAGCCCAGCCCGGGGCGCGTCAGCGCGGCGAGCTGGCCGACCGGCGAAGGGATTCGCGTTGACACGCACATCGAGGCGGGAGCGCGGATTCCACCGTTCTACGACTCCCTCATGGCCAAGGTCATCGCGCATGGCGAGGACCGCGATGCCGCGCTCGAGCGCATGTGGCGGGCCATCGCCTCCACCCGGATTCGGGGTGTGGCCACCAACCTGCCGCTGCACTCGACGGTGCTCGCCAACCGGGAGTTCCAGGACGGGGGCATTGACACGGGATTCCTGGCGCGGCTGCTCGAGGGCGCGCCGGCGTTCGTGGAGGCCCGGCTTGGCTGAAGTCCAACTCATCGAGACGTCTCTGCGGGACGGCAACCAGTGCATCTGGGCGGCCTTGGGGCTCGACACCGCCAGGACGCTGACCATCGCGCCGGTCATGGAGAGGGTGGGCTTCAAGGCGATCGATTTCACGACCTCCACCCACATGGGAGTGGCCGTGCGCTACAAGCGCGAGGATCCGTGGGAGCGCATCCGGCTGATGGCTGCGGCCACACCGCGCACGCCGCTGCAGTTCATGTCGACGGGCTTCCGGTTCATCTCCTGGGAGACGGCGAGTCCCGAGTTCATGGCGCTCGCCTTCCGGGTGCTCGCGCGCAACGGCATCCGCCGCTTCTGCCTGGCCGATCCCATGAATGACGCGGATTCGAACATCGCCTGTGCCCGGATGGTGAAGCAGGGCGGGGGCGAATACGTCATCGTGGCTCTCGTGTTTACGATCAGTCCGATCCATGATGACGCGTATTACGCGGAGCGCGCGCGCAGGCTCGCCGCCTGTGCGGATGTGGATGCGCTTTACATCAAGGATCCCGGCGGCCTGCTGTCGCCCAAGCGCGCCGCGGCTCTGATCCCGGCAATCAAGGCGCAGATCGGCGTGAAGCCGCTCGAGCTGCACTCGCACTGCACCATCGGGCTCGCGGAGCACACCTACATGGACGCCCCCGATCTGGGTGTCAGCGCCCTGCAGTGCGCCTCGGGAGCCGCGGCCGACGGCATCTCCAATCCTCCCTCGGGGCGGATCGTCGCGAACCTGCGCACGCTGGGTCATACGGTCGACATCGACCAGGAGGCGCTGTCCGAGGTGGAGAGCTACTTCACACAGCTGGCGTCGGCGGAAGGACTGCCGTCCGGCAGCCCACAGGGGTTCGATGCCGGCTATCAGCATCACCAGCTTCCGGGCGGAATGGTGGGAACCATGCGCCGTCATCTCGCGGAGAGCCGCGTTTCCCACCTCGAGGGGGCGGTGATCGAGGAGCTGGGGCGTGTACGGCAGGAGCTCGGCTGGCCCATCGTCATGACGCCGTTCTCTCAGATTCTGCTCACGCAGGCGGTCATGAACGTCACGAGCCGCGAGCGCTACTCGGTGGTGCCGGACGAGCTCATCCGCTACGCGATCGGGCGCTTTGGCAGGCCCACCGTGCCGATCGAGCCCGGCGTGATGGAGCGCATCGCCTCGTTGCCCCGCACGCGCGAGCTCGAGGCGGAGCCACCCATGGCGCCCGTCGAGGAGCTGCGCAAGAAGCTCGGCAAGGGCCTTGCGGATGAGGAATTTCTGCTGCGGGCGACCATGCCGCAGACCCAGGTCGATGCGATGCGGGCGGCAGGTCCCGCGCCGCGGCGTTACGATCCCTCGGGCCGCCCGGTGCTGGACCTCGTTCGCAAGCTGACCCCGCGCCGGGATCTGGCGCACGTCTGCGTGGAGAAGCCGGGGTTTCGCCTGGAGCTGCGCCGGCTCTCCTCGGGAGGGCAGGCGTGAGCTCCCGCGCGGCGCACGAGTCCGAGTTGGAATCGGGGTCGGGGCCGGAGGCGACCGGCGACGGGCCGCTCGAGCCGCGGCGTCAGTTGCCAAGGATCAAGGGCCTGATGTTCGACGTCGACGGCACATTGCTGCTGGGCGATCGTGGCCTCGGGAGCTATCAGCTGCTGCCAGGGGCCGTCGAGGTGCTCACGGCGCTGCGCGAGCGTGACTTTCCATTCGTCCTGCTCACCAACGGCAGCAACTATCCACCGGCGGAACAGGCGGCGAAGCTGCGCGGCACGGGACTTCCGGTCGGGGATGCGCAGATGATCACGCCTTCCAGCGTGGCGGCGGAGCACATGGCGCGCCGCGGCATCCGCCGCACGCTCGTATTGGGGACGCGCGGCGTGGGACATGCTCTTGCGCAGGCGGGCATCGACACCGTCTACACGGGCGAGCCTCGCGCAGCCGAAGTGGATGCGGTCTACGTGGGCTGGCACCCGGAGTGCGGGATGAAGGACATCGAGACCGCCGCGCATGCAATCTGGGGCGGCGCCCGGTTGTTTTCGGCCTCGG
>DASZYK010000127.1:0-5854 GCA_035545455.1 Steroidobacteraceae bacterium | reverse complement strand
GCAGGCGGCGCCAACAATGCCGCTTCGAGCTTCTACCTGCCGCTCGATCGCGTGCAGCGCGCACTGAAGCTCATCCAGGAAGGAAAGCCCGTCACGCGCGGCACGATCTATACCGTTTTCACGTACACGCCTTATGACGAGCTCGAGCGGCTCGGGCTCGGACTTCCACTCGAGACGGCGGTCCGCAAGCAGTTTCCGCGCCGCACGGGCATGCTGGTGGTGTCGAGCGTACTGCCGGGAACGCCGAGCGCGCTCGCGCTGCAGCCGGGCGACATCCTGGTCCGGGTCAACGGGCGGTTCGTGACCGCGTTCGATCCGCTGGAGCAGGTTATCGACTCCTCCGTCGGGCGGCAGATCCGGCTGGACGTCGATCGCGGCGGCAAGCGGGTCTCGGTGACCCTGCCCGTCGGCGACCTGACCGCGATCACCCCGAGCAGCTACGTGCAGTTCGGCGACGCGGTGGTCAACACGCTTTCCTACCAGGAGGCGCGCCAGCTCAATGTCCCGCCGCGGGGCGTGTTCGTCGCCAATCCGGGATACGTGTTCGGCGCCGCCGGAATACCGCGCGGCGCGGTGATCAGGGAGGTCGACTCCTCGCCGATCGGCAACCTGCGGGATTTCCGCCGGGCGCTCGGGCGTCTTGGCAATGGCGATTACGCCAACGTGCGCTTCACCACGGTCGACGATCCGAACGGCAGCAACCTGGGCTCCTTCCGCATGGATCGGCTGTGGTACCCCGCGGATCACTGCGTGCGGGATGACGTCGCGGGCACCTGGCCGTGCACGCCGCTCAGCGCGGGACCGGCTCCGCGGCCCGATCCAGTGAGCTCGACGGTCTTTCCGCAGTATCAGGACCCCCGCCTGACGGCTCTCGCGCCGTCAATTGCGATGGTGACGTTCACGATGCCTTATTCGGTGTCGGGCGTGACGGAGCACTACTACCACGGAACCGGGCTCGTCGTGGACGCGAAGCGCGGACTCGTCGTGGTCGACCGCGACACGGTGCCCGTATCGCTGGGGGACGTCACGGTGACGTTCGCGGGTACCGTCCAGGTGCCGGGCCGCGTGGTCTACATCAATCCGGTACACAACTTCGCGGTCGTCGCTTACGATCCGGGGCTCATCGGCAGGACACCGGTCAAGTCCGCGACCCTGAAGCCGCAGAAGCTCGTCCCCGGACAGCCGGTATGGGTGGTGGGCCTGGGCGGCGACAGCCAGGTGCACTCGCGTGGCACGCAGATCTCCAGCATCGATCCGCTGTCCCTCCCGCTCTCGCGCACGATGCGCTTCCGCGACACCAACATCGAGACCGTCGGCCTCGTGAATCCGCCCGGTGAATTCGACGGTGTGCTCGCCGATGTGTCGGGCAATGTGATCGGCATGTGGTCGAGCTTCGCCTATGACACCGCGAATGGAATCGCGCAGGCCCTGCGTGGCGTGCCGATCGACCTCGTCGCGGACATGGTCGACCGCGTGCGCAGCGGACGCCCCCTGCATTCGCTGGACGTCGAGCTCGATCCGGAGCCTCTCGCGAGCGCGCGCCAGATGGGGCTGTCGCAGGAATGGGCCGCCAGGCTCGCCGCACAGGGCCCCACCCAGAGACAGGTGCTGACGGTGGTGCGGACGGTCGGCGGCTCGCCGGCGGCGTCGCTGCTGCAGCCGGGCGACCTGGTGCTGGCGCTGGATGGCAAGGTGGTCACCGACTTCCGCGAGGTCGAGAAGGCGGCCGCCGATCGCACCGAGGTTCAGGTGACGCTATGGAGGGGCGCAGGCGAGCAGACGATCACCGTGCCTACGGTGGCGCTGTCCGGCGCGGGGCTCGAGAGAGTGGTGCAATGGGCGGGCGCGACGCTGCAGGCACCCTTCGAGTCGATGCGGGCGCAACGGGGAATCCCTCCCGTTGGGGTCTATGTCGACTTCTTCGCATATGGCTCGCCCGCGGCGCGCTATGGGCTTTATCCGGGACGGCGCATCGTGCAGGTGGACGGCCGGTCGACTCCGGACCTCGACACCTTCCTGAAGGCGGTTGCGGGAAAGCCCGACCGGTCCTCGGTGCGATTGACGACCATCACCTGGAACAATGCTCCGGAAGTGATCACCCTGAAGCTGGACAAGCATTACTGGCCCGCCTATGAGCTGCTGAGGACCCCGGACGGCTGGACGCGGCGCTCCCTCAACTGAGCCAAACTGTCGTGAAATTGCAACGGTTGGACTGATCGCGGGATCGGCGGCCGGCCTTGCTAGAATTGCATCATGGTCCGAGTGGTCAGAGCTACCCAGGTGGAGATCGAGGCCGCCGTGCAGGCGCTGCGCGACGGCGAGCTCGTGGCGTTCCCGACGGAAACGGTCTACGGGTTGGGAGCGAACGCGCAGAATCCCGCCGCGGTCCGCAAGATCTTCGAGGCCAAGGGCAGGCCGGCCACTCATCCGCTGATCGTGCACCTCGACAGCCCGCGGTTCCTGCATCGCTGGGTAAGGGAGGTGCCGGAGACCGCGATGCGCCTCGCGGAGCGCTTCTGGCCCGGGCCTCTCACCATGGTCATGCCCCGCGCCGCCAATGTCCACGACGTGGTCACCGGCGGTCAGGACACTGTTGCCATCCGCGTACCTTCACACCCCATGGCGCAGCAGCTGCTGACGGCATTCGGGGGCGGCATCGCTGCGCCGTCCGCCAATCGTTACGGCAGGCTCTCGCCAACACGCGCGGAGCACGTTCGTGAGGAGCTCGGCGACCGCGTCAAGGTGATCCTCGACGGCGGCGAATGCCAGATCGGGCTGGAGTCGACCATCATTGCCTTCCAGGGACAGAGCGTCAGGCTCCTGCGGCCCGGGGCCATCACCGCGGCGCAGATCCGCCAGGTCGTCGGCGAGCTGCTGATCGGTGCGGACGTCGAGTCTCCCCGTGTTCCCGGCGGCACTCCTTCGCACTACGCGCCCGTCACTCCGATGACCATCGTGCCGTCCGGCGAGATCGACGCCCGGGCCGCGGCCCTCTCGGAGGGTGGGCGCCGAGTGGCGGTGCTCGCGCAGAGGCTGCCGCTCAAGGCGCACAAGTACGTCACGTGGATCAACGCCGGCCGTCGGCCGGAGCAGTACGGACACGATCTCTACACGAATCTGCGCACGCTGGACAAGGCCGGCTGTCAGCGGATCCTGGTCCAGGATGTGCCTGAGGGCGAGCGCTGGACGGCGATTCGAGACCGGCTGCTGCGCGCGGCGTCGAGCGTCAACGAGATCGACGACAGCGGCACGATGGCCGTGTTGCCATAACCGGCGTTGTGACCAAACGCCCCCGATTCATCGATCCGTTCCAGCCGGCGGAGGTCCGGCGGCTGGTCCGGCAGTTCGGATCGCCGCTCATCATTCTCGACTGCGAGCGCGTGCGCGTGCAGTACCGCAAGCTGCGCGCCGCGCTGCCCCGCGTCGACCTGCACTACGCGTTGAAGCCCATGCCGCACGCGGCGGTGGTTCGCACCGTGCTGGGCGAGGGCGGCTTCCTGGACCTAGCCACGACCGGCGAGGTGCAGCTCGTGCGGCGCCTTGGCGTCAGTCCCGACAGGTGCATTCACACGCATCCCATCAAGCGCCCGCAGGACATCCGCAATGCGATCGACTTCGGCGTCCGCAGCTTCGTGGTTGATAACCCGGATGAGGTGCGGAAGTTCGAGCGGCTTGCGGACCGCGTCGAGCTGCTGGTGCGGGTGTCCTTCCGCAGCCCCGGTGCCATGTGCGACCTGTCGCGCAAATTCGGCTGCGACCCGGAGGATGCCTTGGGCGTGGCGCGGCTCGCCGCGGAGCTCGGTCTCACCGTGCGCGGATTATCCTTTCACGTCGGCTCGCAGGCGGCCGACTCGGCGAAGCACGTCGAGGCCATCCAGGCGTGCGCCAAGCTCATGTCTGCGGGACGCAAGGCGAAGCTCGGACCCCTCGATACCCTCGACATCGGCGGCGGCTTTCCGATCGACTACGCGCAGCCGGTGCAGGACATCGGCCGGTTCTGCGAGCCGCTGCGGGAGGCGCTGGCCAAGCTGCCGAAGAGAGTCCGTGTGATCGCCGAGCCGGGCCGCTATATCGTCGGGCCGGCGGTCATCGGCGTGGCATCCGTGATGGGGCGCGCGCAACGCGAGGGCCATTGGTGGTACTACCTGGACGACGGCCTTTACGGCTCTTACAGCGGTCAGCTGTACGACCATGCGCGCTACCCTGTCGAGCCGCTGCGGGACGAGGAGGAACGGCTGCCCTCCGTCCTGGCCGGACCCACGTGCGACAGCATCGATGTCATCGCGGAGAACCTCCTGCTACCGAAGCTGGAAGCGGGCGATCTCATCGTGGGAAGGGCAATGGGCGCCTACACGTGGGCCAGCGCGTCGGAGTTCAATTTCTTCCCCAAGGCGACGGTGGTGGCGGTGAATGGCACACCAGGCGACGCCGGCACCGTGATGCCGTTCCCGCTGTAGCATGAAGCGCTGGACCGGGGGCGCCGTGCCCGGCCCGGCGCGCAAATCGCAAGCCACCGCACATCGCCCGGGCGAAGCGGCGACGTAGAATGTCCGCGCGACTTGCAGACCCGCGGAGGCGGCTTGATTCGTAACGTTGTCTTCGACATCGGCTGGGTGTTCGTGCACCTGAACCACCGGCCCTTCCTCGATTTCCTGTCCGCTCACGGGGCGGACGCTCCCGATCTCGACTCCGTGCTCGTGCGCATCGCGCTCGAGGACCACGAATGCGGACGCATGGACGGCCGGGCATTGCTCGAGCGCTGTGCGGCCCTGGGGCAGCGGCCCATGAGCCTCGAGGCGGCTCACGCGAGCTGGGTGGACATGTTCGAGCTGCGGCCGGAGATGGTGGACCTCGCCCGCCGGCTGAGCGAGCGCTACCGCGTCTACCTGCTGTCCAACATCGGTGACCTGCACTGGGCGCATCTTTCGCGTGCCTACCAGCTGGATCGCATCGGTCACGGTGCGCTGCCCTCGTTCGCGGCCGGCTGCATGAAGCCGCACGATGGGATCTATGTCGAGGCCGAGCGGCGTTTCTCACTGACCCCGGAAGAGACGGTGTTCATCGACGATCGGGCGGAGAATATCGCCGCGGCGCGCCGCCGGGGTTGGCACGGCATCGTGCACGGGGGCTACGATACGACGGTCGGGGCGCTTCGGGATCTCGGTATCGCGTGTTGACATGAAGAACGAGATCAAATCGGCGCCGGAGACGGCGATCCACCGCCAGGTGGCCGCCGCCAGGGCCGGCCGCGAGCCGCGCGTCATCGCGCGCCTCTTCTCCGGCTGGGCGGTGTTCGGTGAGCGGCAGTTCCTGCGTGGCTACGCGCTGCTTCTTCCCGACCCCGTCGTGCCCAGTCTCAACGCACTCGGCGCGCACGAGCGCACGCTCTTCCTTCAGGATGTCGCGCGGCTGGGGGATGCGGTGCTCAAGGTCACGGGAGCGGAGCGCATCAACTATGCGATTCTCGGCAATCTCGAGCCGGCGCTGCACGCCCACGTCATTCCACGTTATGTCGACGAGCGGGCGGAATTGCGCACGGCCCATCCCTGGGCATACGACTGGGAGGCGGCCCCGCTCTTCGACCGCGCCGCCCATCAGGATCTCGCGGAAGCCCTGCTGAAGGAGCTCTCGCGCATGGGAGTCACCAAGCCGATGCGCTACGACCCGGGAGCCAACACAGGGGCTCCTGGCTGATAGCGGCGGCGCGGCCGCGTTGGCTCTGGCGGACGCGCCACAGGCCTCGCTGGCGCCATCCCTTGCAATCCGTTGTGCTTACGCTTACGCTAGCGAAACCAACTGCGTGGTAGCGCTCCCTCGGGACGCCAGAAGGGAGCGGCAGGATAACGTTGGGGTC